>NZ_CAWUDO010000012.1:0-135088 GCF_963920935.1 Nostoc sp. CCY 9925
CTACTACGTCAAACCACCCTCTTGTACTTGGGGCGCGTCCAACTGCGATGGTCATCGGACTAAAATCCTCTTTTTTTACTAAAATTGCAACGTTTTTGAACCAGCACCGCCTTAAAAGTTTCCTTTGTTCAGCGACAGCCGTGAGGAATTAACGTTTTTTTGACAATCTCAACAGCCTAAAAGCTACTGAAATTCTGAGAGCTTGCTGTCTAATGAAGTCAGCATTTCTCAGAGCTATGCCACTACACGTACCACTGGCTAGTAACTTAGCTTGTGGTAACTTAATGATTCTTAACTTATCATATTAGTTCGGTTTTGGCCAGACACACGCAAGCGGATCGGGTATTTAACACGAACGTATATTTATATATGAATATCAGAATTTTTACAATTTGACACAAGTTTTCTCAGAAATCTAAACAATTGGGATTGGGAATTGGGCATAGGGCATCGTGAAGAGGACAAGGAGAATTGGGGACAAGGGGAAAGACTTGTTATAAATTCTCACCTTGTCCCCTTGTCTTCTTTGCCCCTCCCATACCCCATTCCCTAATCCAGTTGCAATATATCCCGATTCAATGGCAGACTTTTAAAGAGAGTATCTCACAGGCCAAGGTAGTTAAATGACGGCATCAACAACGATTAACAAAGGCGATCGCCTGCTGCATCAAAACGTTCTCGGTTCTCGTCGGTTTAGTAACTACTGGTGGGCAACTATCGTTACCTTGGGAGCAACAGGCTTTTTACTGGCTGGCATATCCAGTTACCTAAAAATTAATTTACTCATAGTTACCGATCCAACTCAACTGATATTCGTCCCTCAAGGATTGGTGATGGGATTATATGGCAGCGCTGGCTTGCTACTAGCCACATATCTATGGTTAGTAATTTTATGGGATGTGGGAGGCGGTTACAACGAATTTAATCAAGAAACCAGCACATTCAAAATATTTCGTTGGGGATTTCCCGGCAAAAACCGTCGAATTGAAATAGATGGTCGCATAGAAGATGTGCAATCTGTACGAATAGCGGTAAAAGAAGGTATTAATCCCCTTCGCTCACTGTATCTCCGCGTTAAGGGTCGTCGAGATATACCCCTAACACGAGTCGGACAACCCTTATCCTTAACAGAGTTAGAAACAGAAGGCGCAAAGCTAGCTCGCTTCTTAGGGATATCATTAGAAGGACTTTAAGGGACTGGGGACTGGGAAATAGGGAGGGGGTAGTAAAGACTCGGGACTTGAGAAAAAATTTTCCGAATACCCAATCCCCAGCACCCAGTAACCAATACCCAGTCACCAGTCCCCAATCTTCCCTTGAAACGATAAGATACTTAAGTTGAATCAGTAACTAGCAATGCGGTTGAAAATTTCACAATTTTTGGTTTCTCTGGCGATCGTTAGTGCCTTGATGTTGGCAGGATGTTCAACACAGCAAGTCGCTTCTAATAGTCCTTCTGCAACATCGACAGCTACCTCAAACGCAACTGAGGCTAGTACCAAGACAACTACTGAAGCAACATCTGTATCTCAAAGTACTAATGAGAGTGTTCCTGGAATTGCCAATTTACCAAGGCTCGAAGGCAAAGCTACTGTAGTGCTTACAGTTAAAAGCTCGCCCATTACTATTGAAGTAGACGGTACTAACGCCCCAATTACAGCTGGCAACTTTGTAGATTTAGTACAAAAGGGTGCTTACGATGGCTTAGCTTTCCATAGGGTTGAGCGCGGAACTCCGGAAAAACCCCAGCCGTTTGTAGTTCAAGGTGGCGATCCCCAAAGTAAAGACCCAAAATTTCCCATAGATCAATTGGGAACGGGTAGTTATATTGACCCCAAAACTGGAAATATTCGTTATATACCCTTAGAAATTAAGGCGAAAGGCTCAAATACACCGGTTTACAATCAAACATTTGATGCTACTGCTCAACCCGTTGTATTGCCTCATAAACAAGGTGCGGTAGCGATGGCGCGATCGCAATCACCAGACTCAGCTTCTTCACAGTTTTATTTTGCTTTAGCAGATATAGGATTCCTAGATGGTAACTACGCCGTATTTGGCTATGTCACTCAAGGATTCGATGTAGTCAACAAAATTCAGCAAGGCGATCGCATCGACTCTGCTAAAGTTACCCAAGGTGCAGAAAATTTGAAAACACCAGGACAGTAAGAGGATGGAGAGCAGAGGAGCAGAGGGGCAGAGGTGATAATAATAACTCCTAGTTCCCAAATCTGTGAAAGTAGTTGTTACTGGTATTGGTCTTGTTTCGGCTTTAGGCGAAAGCTTAGAAGAAAGTTGGCAAAATTTGCTAGCGGGTAAATCTGGAATTCGATTACTTCAACCATTTCCAGAACTTAGACCATTTCCTCTGGGTTTAATTGGTCAACAACCAGCTGAGTTGACAAGGCTAACTCAGTTGGTTGTTACTTCTGCTTTGCAAGATGCTGGACTAGTTCCACCTTTAGCTGATTGTGCTGTAGTAATTGGTTCAAGTCGCTCTTTTCAAGCATCTTGGGAAGTCTTGATTCGGCAGATGTATCAGGACGTGGCTAGTAAAGAAGACACAGAAAATTTCTTCTCGTCCCTCCATCCCTGCGTCCGCGCCTCCTCTTTAGAAAATTGGCTCGATACATTGCCTCACATGAACGCGATCGCAACTGCGCGACAAATTGGTGCATCTGGGATAGTTTTAGCACCAATGGTAGCTTGTGCTACTGGAATTTTATCTATAGCCCAAGCAGCTTTACTTATACAAACTGGGCAATGTCAACAAGCGATCGCTGGGGCGGTGGAAGCACCAATTACACCTTTGACTTTAGCAGGATTTCAGCAGATGGGTGCTTTGGCAAAAACTGGCGCTTATCCTTTTGATTTGCACCGGGAAGGCTTAGCCTTGGGTGAAGGTGGAGCTGTATTTGTCTTGGAATCAGCAGAGTTGGCAAAACAGCGTCAAGCAAAAGTCTATGGTGAAATTCTCGGTTTTGGCTTAACCAACGATGCATATCATACTAATTCACCGGAACCTCAGGGAAAAAGTGCGATCGCTGCTATCAAACAATGTCTAGAACGTAGTTGTCTCTCGCCAAGGGATATCGATTACATTCATGCTCATGGCACAGCTACCCAGCTAAATGACCAGATGGAGAGTATGGTAATTCAGCATTTGTTTCCCCAAGGCGTAGCAGTTAGCTCCACCAAGGGAAGCTCAGGTCATACATTAGGAGCATCTGGAGCCTTGGGCGTGGCTTTTTCTCTGATGGCTTTAAAGCATCAAATTTTACCGCTTTGTGTAGGATTGCAGCAACCAGAGTTTGATTTAGAGATAGTTACAGCAACACGCTTCAGTAATATTAGCTATGTACTATGTTTGAGTTTTGGCTTTGGTGGACAGAATGCAGCGATCGCTTTAGCAAGGTAATTTGTCAAATGTCAATTTACAATGCATATAGCTTTTAATAAAACTGTAACAAAAACTACAAAATTCCTATTTTTCTAAAAAAAAGGGTAAGCTAGGCAATATATAAGATCCGGTTCGCGCAAAGACCGCGATTAGGAGAAAATTTTATGAGTTTAGCATCTGTGTTGCCGTTGGAAGCTGCTTCTCCAGCGCATATTTGTCCATTCGATCAAGCGTGTAGTTACCTAGAGGCTGCGGCTAGGGAATTAAGGCTAGATCAGGGATTGATAGAAATTCTCAGTCATCCACGCAAAGTGGTAACAGTTTCGGTTCCTGTGAAACTAGATAATGGGGAAATACAAGTTCTTGCGGGACATCGAGTGCAGCACTCTGATGTTTTAGGCCCTTACAAAGGCGGAATCCGTTATCATCCGGCTGTGACATTGCGGGAAGTTTCAGCCCTAGCAATGCTAATGACTTGGAAATGTGCGTTATTGGGTATTCCTTACGGTGGTGGCAAAGGTGGTATTGCGATCGATCCAAAACGTTATAGTGTTGGGGAACTAGAACGGATCAGCCGTCGTTATATTAGCGAGTTGATTAAAGATATTGGGCCTTCCGTGGATATTCCTGCACCAGACATGGGTACTTCCGCCCGTGAAATGGCTTGGATGATGGACACTTATTCCGTGAATGTCGGTCATGCAGTGCCAGGGGTTGTGACTGGGAAGCCGCTTTCTATTGGTGGTTCTAGGGGACGGGAAATGGCAACCGGACGCGGGGCGATGATTGTTGTACGTGAGGCGCTAGCAGACCAAGGTAGATCCTTGACGGGAGTGCGAGTAGTTATTCAAGGTTTTGGTAATGTTGGCAGTGCCGCGGCTGAATTACTATACGAAGCGGGAGCGAAAATTCTCGCTGTTTCTACAAGTGCTGGGGGAGTATTTTCTCAAGACGGTCTTGATATTCCCAAGTTGAAAGCCTATGCTGCTGAGAATCGCAAGAGTATTGTAGGTTTTCCGGAAGCAGTAGCAATTAGCAATGCAGATTTATTGACTTTGCCTTGCGATGTCTTGATCCCAGCAGCTTTGGAGAATCAAATCACTGAAGAAAATGCGGCTCAGGTGCAAGCGCAGATTGTTGCGGAAGCAGCTAACGGGCCGGTGACTCTTGAGGCTAGCTTATCGTTAGAGGCACGGGGTGTGACGGTGCTACCAGATATTTTGGCCAATGCAGGTGGCGTAGTGGTGAGTTATTTGGAGTGGGTGCAGGGTCTTTCTTACCTATTTTGGGATGAGGAACGCGTCAACCGCGAAATGGAACATTTGATGGTGCACGCTTACCACCAAGTGATTCAGCAGTCCAAGAAGCGGCAAGTTTCTTTAAGGTTAGCAGCTTATACACTGGGGGTAGGTAGAGTAGCTCAAGCGCTGACTGATAGGGGTCTTTATCCTTAGCATTTAAGGATATACAGTCGTTTCAATTAACATAAACCAAAAGGATTGAAAATTCGGAATTCCGAATTCTCAATCCTTCAAGGATATTTAAGGTTAACCCTACGACTAACCAGAAGGTGTAGCAGCATGAATTAAGTCTGGGTTTTCCTCAACAGGAGGACGCTTAATACTTTGAGCTGATGTGGGACGTTGATGGCGTAGTTTACCGCCGCAGGCATCGCGAGTTTGTATCTGTACGGGTTGACCGTTCTTAATTGACTGGTAAAGCGCTTGAATGATACTAACATCGATCAATCCTTCAATCCCAGACGGTTCTGGGTCTTGATCTTCAAGAATGCAATTAGAGAAGTAAGTAAATTCAGCTGCTAATTGATCGCGATCCTCAAAGGTATGCTCTTGTGTCTCACCATTAATTGTTAGGTAATGCTTGATTTCTCCCTGCCAAGGATAGGCAGGTTCTACTCGCAAATCTCCTTTAGTACCCACAATCTGATAAGTTGCAACGCTAGCTGCTCCAAAGCTACAGGTAAACGTTGCCAATCGCTCATTCGGAAAGCGCAAGATGACACTAGTCATTTCTTCGATTTCGCTGAAACGTTGTTCTCCCTTATTAGCAGCTACAGCAAATACTTCAATTGGTTCATCTTGAAATAGATAACGTGCGGCATTAATACAGTAAATGCCAATATCATCAAGCGTTCCACCACCTGTTACATTCCGTAAACGAACATTGCCCTCTTCTACTTGTTGAGTAAAAACAGAATTAAAAATTCGTGGTTCGCCAATTTGCTTGGAGCGGACAATTTCGACTGCTTGTAAATTTGCTTCTTCTAAATGTAAACGGTAGGCAATCATCAGTTTGACACCGTTATCATTGGCAGCTTTAATCATTTCCTCACACTCTTGTTCTGTCACCGCCATTGGTTTTTCACACAATACATGAATTGCCTGATTAGCAGCTCGTACAGTGTATTCACAATGCAAGTGATTAGGCAAAGCAATATAAACTGCATCAACCTCACCGCTTGTTAGACAGTCTTCATATTCCTCATAGGAATAAGTCCGCTTTATGCCGTACTTTTTGCTCAGTTCTTCTCTTTTTGTGGGGTCATCAGAAACCAGTGCAACTAATTCTGAGTTTTCCGCGTGGGTAAAGGAAGGTAATGCAGCTGCTTGAGCAAACCAACCTAAACCAACAACGGCGTAACGAATTTTGCGCTTCCCATTGGTGGCAGTCATTTTTGTACCTCTCCATCAAGAAAGTTTGTGAATTTTAAGGGACTGATTACGCGCCATTTTGGACTAGCTGTTTCTCAAAAAAATCACCAAAAAATAGTAATGAAACCCACGGAGGTGGGTTTTGCCTGTATAGCCGCGAATTCCATTCGCCAGAGCAAACGTGTTTTTACAAAAGTGAGATGTTCCCTACATTATCTTGTGAGTGCAGCTTCAATTTCTGGTTCTACTTGAGCTTTAGCTTTCTGAAATTCCTGTCCTAGCTCAGTTAGCTCTTGTTTATCCATACACTCGCGGACAGCACTAAAAATTTCGCTTTCTTCTTCTTCTACATGATACTGAACTGCTTCCTTTAATTCGCTGAGTTTTTCTTTAAACTCAGGGTCACTAGGTTTAAGAGCCTTAATTTCTTCTAAAATTAACGACACTTCCTCGTGTTCTTCTTCAGCTTCTTCAACATATTGTTCAGTTTCTTCGTATTCTCGCAAAGCAGGATAGAAGACTAATTCTTCAGTTCTGGCATGTAAATTTAATGCTTTATAGAGTTGATTGAAATTTTCATGCAATTTGGTTCCTTTGGCTTTTTCAACTTCTGCAAAAAGTTGCTCAACTTGGCGATGCTCTGCTTCAATTAAGGAGAGAATGTCTGTTGCTTTAGTTTTAGCCATTTTTTCCCCTCAGTAATAATCAATTTCTAGGGCTGAGAATTTGGAGATCGATCAATGGGATCTCGTATATTCTCAATAATTTGGTAAATTAAAACCTCATTCTTTTAGTAAGCTTTTGTTTAGACTTAAGGAATATTTATGGCAATGGCAACAGGACTAAAATTCATAACCTCGGCATGAGGGATAATGAGTATGTAGAATTAGCAGCCACAACTACTACTAGGAGCTTAACAAGTGTATGGTGATACAAATAAAACCAACAACTCAGACTTTATACGACCAAGATTATTACCTTTGGCTGAGGACAACTATCAATCAACTTCGCGCAGGACAGTTTTCTGCTGTGGATTTAGATAATTTGTTGGAAGAATTAGAAACTATGGGTAGAAGCGAAAAGCGACGGATAAAAAGTTTGTTGATTCGACTTTTTGAACATCTGCTTAAGCTTAGATATTGGGATAGAGAACGAGAGCGAAATGAAGGGCATTGGAAAGGGGAAATCAGAACATTCCGTAGAGACATTAAAGATAGACTTAAAGATAGTCCTAGTTTAAAGCCTTACATTTTAGAAATATTTGATGAATGTTATCAAGATGCAAGGACAGAAGCAAGTGATCGCTCTCAACTTGCTATTGACATATTCCCCTTAACACCCATTGGTTCCTTAGAACAAATTTTAGATGAAAACTGGTTTGCTGAGTAATGTTATTTAGCAAATATCACAGTCAATTAGCCTGGGAGACTAGATCCCTGACTTCTTTAAGAAGTCGAGGATCTGAGCGACAAGAATAAATACCAACATTCACTACCAAACCCGATTAAAATAAATACGCAACTTGGGTTTCCATAGGAGTTATCCAGCCGTGCAGCCGGACTTAATAGGCTTGGAAATTAGTAAAGGGGAACTGAGACGCTTGACTGGGTTCGACCCAGAAGACGTTTTTCGACCCTCTGTTTTGCGAGATCGCAAGAAGCGATTAGGCTTTTTAATCAATGAAATGCTGGTGACGTTGGCGCTAACCCCAATCATCGTTGGCTTTGTTTATGCCTTTATTATTTTGCCAACAATCGGGTCTTCAATTAAATTTGGAATTCTTTTACTAATTCTAGTGCCAATCCCGATATTAGTTGGGCGAACCCTCTGGCGACAGTTGACCTTTCCTGAAGGACTGACAATCCTTTTAGATGAAGTTGATAAATATCATGACCTGATTAAAGCCATAGATATCAATGATCAATTGGCAGCATCAGGAAATGTAGAAAGCAGTATCCATGATAGAGATCAAGTGACCGCCGCTCTGCAACTGATTCGAGAAGATTTAGTCCGCGCTCTAAAAACGGAACGAATTTTGCGAGATAATAAAAATTTGCTTGCTAATAACCAAGAGTTATTTGTCAATAATTTAACTAGTCTCCAAGCCTTACAAGTAAGTAGTCAAGCAGGCGAATACGCTCAACTTTTAAATCAATCATTGCAGATTGCGATCGATGTACAAGCAGAAATCAGAAAATTGCAGAAAGGCTAAGAAAATGTTTCTAAAGCTTGGGCGACTAGAAGTCACGGCTACACAGACAAAACCTGCCTCCGCAGGTTAGAAAACCCTTGATTTTGTATTAGTCCACGGAGGTGGACTTTGCTTGTGTAGTAGCGACTTCTAGTCGCCCAATACTTTCCCAGAAAACAATCGCCCGTTCATCTAAATGAGCAACAAACCCAAAATAATTGTCCTAGATGACGATCCTACAGGTTCTCAAACAGTCCACAGCTGCTTGCTACTAATGCACTGGGATCTGGACACTTTACGCAGTGGATTGCAGGATGATTCACCGATTTTCTTTGTACTGACTAATACTAGATCTTTAACCCCAGAGTCAGCCGCATCTGTCACCAAAGAAGTTTGCCAAAATCTGAAAATTGCTTTGCAGGCTGAAGAAATTGAAGATTTCCTGATTGTCAGTCGTTCCGATTCTACTTTGCGCGGACATTATCCCATTGAAACAGATGCGATCGCTCAAGAACTCGGCCCTTTTGATGCCCATTTTCTTGTACCTGCATTTTTTGAAGGTGGACGCATCACCCGTGACAGCGTGCATTATTTAATCATTGACGGTGTACCCACCCCAGTCCATGAAACCGAATTTGCCCGTGATTCGGTCTTCAGCTATCATCACAGTTACTTACCCAAGTACGTTGAACAAAAGACTAAAGGAAAAATTCAGACCGAAGCAGTAGAAAGGTTTCTCCTGGCTGATATTCGCGCTGGGAGTCTGGAACGCCTGTTAAAACTGACTAATAATCAGTGTGCTGTGGTTGATGGTGAAACTCAAGCCGACCTCAACCGCTTTGCAGTAGACATATTAACAGCAGCCAGTCAAGGTAAACGCTTTTTATTTCGCAGTGCTGCCAGTATTTTAACGGCTTTAGCCGTTTTACCTCCCCAACCTATTGCCGCTGAAAACATGGCACAGTACGTCCGCCAAGGCAAACCAGGCGCGGTAATTGTTGGTTCCCATGTGAAAAAAACTACTCAGCAGTTAGAGGCGTTGTTGCAAGTAGAGGGAACTGTGGGAATTGAAGTTGATGTAGCGCGACTACTTGACGATCAAACAAATCAATCTGCTGCATTGCTAAGGGAAGTTCAAGAAAGTGCACGGGTGGTACACGAGGCTGGTAAAACACCAGTAGTTTATACTAGCCGTCAGGAACTGAGTTTTAAGGATGTGAAGACTCGATTGGATTTTGGGGCAAAGGTTTCAGCCTTATTAATGGATATTGTCCGCAGCTTACCATCTGATATCGGATTCTTAATCAGTAAGGGTGGTATTACCTCAAACGATGTCTTGAGTACTGGCCTAGCTTTAACTTCAGCCCGCTTACTCGGTCAAATTTTACCTGGTTGTTCAATGGTGCTGACGCCATCCAATCATCCCCAGTTTCCCGATCTGCCTGTGGTACTGTTTCCCGGTAATGTCGGTGATGCTGATGCTTTGGGCACAATTTATCAACGGTTGACTAAAACAGCTTTAAGTCCATAGTCAAGATAATGATAATTTTGAACTACCTCAGATCTTTTTTGTCTAAATACTAATTAGAAGAATGATTGCGAAACAGAAAGCGCCCAAAATCTTATCTAATCAACCTTTTTTTCTCAGACGCTACGCCTAGCTTGCTTTGACCTAGTAGTACACAATCGAAAATTTCAAATCCAAAATGTTATAAGGATGTTGTTGTATTTTGCAAACGATCTAATATTGGTAATTATTCGGTGTATCCCTTGTCTTTTGGCTAGTATTGCATGACTTCTGATTCCGCATTACCCAATCTAAAGTCAAATTCTGCACTTCCTAATGCAGAACCAAACTCTATTCATTCCCAGGTAGAGTTAAATCCTAATGTTTCTGATCTAGAGTCAGATTCTATTCTCCCAGATGCTGAGTTAAATTCTGTGCTGCTGTATTTAAAATCAAATACTGAGCTTGCGGATGTAGAATCAACTCCTGCGAAGCCGGATGTAGAGTCAAATTCCGCAAATTCTATCCTGACTGATTTAAATAGCGGTGACTCACCATTATCAGGACATCGGGTAAATCAGAATATTCAAGTCCAGCTGAAAAGTGAGGGGGGACGACTGTTATTAATTTTACCGTCGGAATCTCAAGTACCTGCTTCAGAACTCAGTTGGTCTGATATTTGGCAACAAATAAGGCAGCGCTTGAACGCTGGCGATCGCTTTCGTATATCTAACACTCCCGTACATCTCATGGCACAAGACCGCCTAGTAGATGCCAGACAACTCCAAGAACTCGCTGAAGCTTTAAGTGATGTCCAACTGCGATTAATCTCAGTTTCCACTAGTCGTCGGCAAACTGCGATCGCTGCTGTCACATCTGGTTATTCTGTAGAGCAACTACAACCCGTAACTTCTCTGCATACAGAGCCAAAAGCTACAGCCATACCCCAGGCAGATGCCCTTTATTTGGAAATGACTGTACGCTCTGGAGTAGAAATTCGTCATCCTGGGACAGTAATTATCTTAGGAGATGTAAATCCGGGTGGTATTGTAATTGCAGATGGAGATATTATCATCTGGGGTCGTCTACGTGGAATCGCTCATGCTGGTGCTGGGGGTAATCGTGAGTGTCTGATTATGGCTTTGCAAATGGAACCAACCCAATTGCGGATCGCAGATGCTGTAGCTAGGGCACCAGAAAAATCACCGATGCATTTTTCTCCAGAGGTGGCACATATTACGCCCCAAGGAATTCGCATCGCCAGGGCTACTGATTTTTCCAGAAACCAATTGACTAAGACCGATAAGCAACCCTGAATATTTACTTAAAACATTAAGGATATGCAGGATAAAACATAGCGATTTTCATGTAGATAGAATACACTACTCTAATCCATAGCCCTTTTCCCTCGCAAAGTGTATTGTACATAACCGAAAAACGCTATAAAAAAGCACTCATACCTGATTCTCGTCGTTGAGATTCAGATATTTCTTCATACTTGATACGATACTTCATACTTTATACTGCATTTACAGTTTTATATTTCCTGAACCCTCATTGACCGCATTTCTATCATGACTCGCATTATTGTGATTACCTCCGGTAAAGGAGGAGTGGGTAAAACCACCGTTTCAGCAAATCTGGGCATGGCTTTAGCCAAAATGGGGCGTCAAGTTGCCTTGGTTGATGCGGATTTTGGTCTGAGAAATTTAGATTTGCTGCTAGGGCTGGAAAACCGCATCGTCTATACTGCGGTGGAAGTCTTAGCAAGAGAGTGTCGTTTAGAACAAGCCTTGGTTAAAGACAAGCGACAACCTAATCTTGTACTTTTGCCAGCAGCCCAAAATCGCTCTAAAGATGCAGTCACACCAGAACAGATGAAGTTATTGGTGAATGCACTAGCGCAAAAGTATCAATATGTAATTATTGATAGCCCCGCCGGCATCGAAAATGGATTTAAAAATGCGATCGGTCCAGCCAAAGAAGCGCTAGTTGTCAGCACACCAGAAATTTCCTCAGTTCGTGATGCAGACCGAGTAGTTGGATTACTAGAAGCACAAGGCGTTAAGCGTGTTCATTTAATAATTAACCGCATCAGACCCGCAATGGTGCAGGCAAATGATATGATGTCAGTGCAAGATGTTCAGGAACTTCTCGCCATCCCCTTGATCGGGGTAATCCCTGACGACGAGCGTGTTATTGTATCTACCAATCGCGGCGAACCTTTGGTATTAGGGGAAACTCCCTCTTTAGCTGCCACAGCCTTTGAAAACATTGCTCGTAGATTGGAAGGGGAAAGTGTCGAATTTCTTGATATCGACTCGTCCCAAGACAGCATCTTCGCGCGTCTTAGAAGGTTGTTGTGGACAAAGATTGTTTAACTTATTTCCCAGTCTCGGCCCCAGACCTATTCGTAATGATTGAACTTCTAGAAAAACTTTTTTCTCGTGGCCCTGATAGCAGTCGAACTCAAGTGAAACGTCGGCTGCAATTGGTGATTGCTCACGATCGCGCTGACATCGACCCCCAAACGTTGGAAAAAATGCGGCAAGAAATCCTAGATGTCGTCTGTCGCTATGTCGAAGTCGAGACAGACGGCTTAGAGTTCTCTTTAGAAAGCAACCAACGAACCACAGCTTTAATTGCAAATTTACCCATCCGCCGAGTCAAAGGCGCCATACCTGAATGGGAAAGAGGTGATAAGTAGCCGTAATTTTAATCTTATGTATTTCTAAAATTAACCTCACGTTATAGCTTCAGGAAATAAAGTGCGTTCCCTCTTAGGGTTGCCGTAGGCATCGCCTTAGTTTTAAGCATCACGAATTGCTTTAACTAGTTCGTCTTTGTTTATTTTGCTACAAGTCTTCAATATTCAACGCTTTCGCTGGTTAAATAATAAAAAACCATGCCCACGAAGGGCATGGTTTTTGGACAATTAAGAATTGGGCATAGGTTTAGTAGCCAGATATGAAGGCTGTTTTACTCCTGAATTCTGAATTCTGCTGCATCAATAGACCTGCCTTGAAAATAGCGACTGGGGAAGAAATATTTTCATTCCTTTGTTGTGAACCGTGTTCATGGAGTCTCTTGCAAAAATAGTTTTGCACTCTTGGAGGGAAAGGATTTTTCTTACTCTTTTCCCTACTTCTGCAAGAAGTCTAATAAATAGATGCCAACACTTTATCTGCTGCTGCGCGAAAAGCTGTTGCTGCGCCAGCACTCATATCTCGCGGCGCACAGATGCGATTTCTCAGATAGGCAAGAGTAATAGCTCCAACAGCAGCTAAGGTTGGATCGATATTTTCTTTTCCACCAACTCTACCCCAAGGTAATGGGACATTATTTCCATTAATCAGATAGTCTGCCAGCAATCTGAGGTGAAAGTCAATCGCTTCTGCGATCGCCGAGATATCGCCATTTGTTGCTAAAGTTTGCACCCCAGAGTTTTTCAGAATATCTTTAGTCGCAACTTCTCGGTTATCGCTCAGTCGCTCAGCTGCTTCCGCTCGATATTGGATTTCCTGACTAGCTGCTGCGTCCAATGGCAATGGATTCCCCACCGGTGATGCACCCCATCTGCGGCGCAGAAGTAAATTATTTGTGGTGTCATCCGACTTCACCCTATGGTATGCAGGATGCTGATTCAGTGCCTCAAACCAAGCATTGATCCGGGAGAAGCGGGGATTTCCTTTGATGTGATAGCCTCGGTATACAGGTAAGTTAGCCGCCAATCTATCTAGATGAGGGCTATACATAATGTCTACCAAGCTAAAACTTGAGACAAAGTAGGGGCCAGAGTATTTACCCAAGGCTTGCTCAAGCTCATCTAATTTAGCTTCAAATGCTGTCTGGAAATTTGCTAACTCATCAGCATCTGTAGGCGTTTGTCTTAAAAATTTATAGGCAATCTCTCTAAATCCATTAGTTTCGGCATCTTCAACCCACTGTCTGGCGATCGCGTTTTCTTGTGGATCTTCAGGAAGTAGGGAGGGACTGCTAAATCGTTCTTCTAAAACTAGGAGAATATCTTTAGATTCGTAGACTAATTTGCCCTCAATTTTTGCACCAGGGACAAGGGATGTGGGAACCAAATCTCTATACCACTGGGGTATATTACTCAAATCGATGAATTCCGTTGCAAATGGAATTTCCTTTTCTTCCAGTGCAAACCAGACTCGCTCGCAGAAAGGACACCAGGAATTAGTATCTCGATAAAGGAGGACTGGCGGTTCTGTATTTGGGGAAAGTTTATCTAAACCGGTGGGGATTGGTGCAGTAGAAGGAGATTGCCCTGGTCTTTTCACCCTACGAGCAGAAGTATTTTTTCTCGCAGTCTCTAACAGGTCTTCCCAACTGGACACCGAATTTTGAATAGACATATTTTATCTCGCTTTATTAGCAACGCCAGAAAACACAAATAACTGTTGTTCTTTGGGTTCAGTGAAATTTTTGCCAAGGTAACGATGAATACCTACGCCCATGTTTCCTGTGGCAGTGAGTTTGAAGTTCACTTCCTCAAATCCAGACGCACGGAAAGTTTTCCGCACATTATCAGAGTAAGGAATACCATTAGAATGTCCGCGAGTCCAGATAACAAAAGCACCTTCTTTACTCAGAAAACTCAGGTTGTCCAACAAGCGGTTAAGTTCAACTTCCTCAGGCAGATTCCCAAAGACACCACACACAAGCACAATATCTGCTGGAACTGCTCCTACATAGTTGGCGGCGATAGTTGCATCACCGTTGACGAACTCAATTTGCTTGGCTAAACCCAAAGATTGTATAGTTGCCCGTCCACGTTCAACTAAATTTGAATCTATTTCCACAAGCCTTGCATAAACATCCTGCTTACGAGGGTGATTTTTTAAAGTTCCTAGTAAATCTCGTCCATCACCCGCGCAAACGCTCACTATATGGACAGTGCCATGTCCAGATGCATTCAAGCTATAAGCAATATATTCCTGCACGATTTCTAGACGCTGTTGCAATACTGGCTCAGTGTTGTAGAGATCGTGCCATTCAAACCAGTCTTTTGGCATAAGGAGTGATTCCCATGTCATACAAATTACCGTAAAATAAAACTACGGTAAATCTATAAACGATTAGTAGTTTTAATGAACGCAAGTTACCATAGAAGTCGATCCAAAATCAAGTCTTGTATTGTAGGGCTGTTCGACCAATGTCTGTGTACGTCATAATCGTGTTTATATGAAGCTAAAACCGTACACAACGAGGAGGATAACAAGATGAAAATCTCGGCAGTTGTGGATGAAGGGTTTTCGCAGATTGCGATCGTTGATATTAGCGCCTTGGTTTCTGGAACAGATGAACGCCACATAGTCGCTTCTGAAATTAGGCAAGCATGTTGCGAGTCTGGGTTTTTCTATATCGTTGGACATGGCGTAGACGAGGATTTACAGCAACGCTTAGAACTACTTAGCCGACAATTTTTTGCCCAAGATTTAGAAACTAAATTGAAAATTCGCATGGCTTTGGGTGGTAAAGCATGGCGGGGGTATTTTCCGGTGGGAGGCGAGCTAACATCTGGTAAACCCGACCAAAAGGAAGGTATTTACTTTGGTGTCCAACTAGGAGAGGAACATCCACTAGTACAAGATGGCACTCCTATGCATGGTTCTAACCTCTTCCCGTCTAATATTCCACTGTTTCGTGAGACAGTACTTGAATATATGGAGGCAATGACCCACCTTGGACACACACTGATGGCTGGTATTGCTCTGAGTTTGGGGCTGGAAGAATCTTATTTTGCTGACCGCTACACAGCAGACCCACTAATATTATTCCGTATTTTTAATTACCCTGCCTATTCATCACCATCAGATTCTAAAGATAAATGGGGAGTTGGCGAACATACTGACTACGGTATCCTAACTATTCTTAAGCAAGATGATTCAGGCGGATTGCAAGTGAAATCAAAATCTGGCTGGGTTGCTGCGTCTCCTATTCCTAATTCCTTTGTTTGTAATATTGGCGATATGCTAGATCGGATGACGGGAGGTTTGTACCGTTCTACACCTCATCGGGTTCAGAATTTGTCAGGACGCCATCGCCTTTCGTTTCCGTTCTTCTTCGATCCAAATTTCAATGCTGAGGTAAAGCGGATTGAATTGGATGGATTACTGATAAATGATGACAAAAAGGAACGCTGGGATCGGGCTAGCGTTCATGATTTTCGCGGAACCTATGGTGATTATGTGTTGAGTAAGGTGTCTAAGGTTTTTCCAGAGTTGCGACGGACGGTTTTATAGAAGGTCAGGGGAGTATCAATCTAGGAGTTTTGAGCTAAATAAAAAATTCCCGTTGCCATCACAACTGACAACGGGAGTTAATCAAATTTTCTATTAACTATCGATAAGCAACTTGTGGACCTGCCCAAATTTCTGTAACCTGTTTACCAAAAGTAATAGGCTGATCGTCGTCTGTTGTAGTGACAGTCTTGCCATCATTAGCAACTTTCACCAAAGGCCAGTTTTCCTCGCCTAGTTCACCTGCACGAAATAGCACATGATCGGGTTGCCTTTTACTCCAGCCTAGCAAGACTGCAATCTTCTCATCGTCATGTTCCTGATTAGCGGGAGCAACAGTGTTAGCGTGATTCTTTTGCCGATCCCAAATCACGGCACTATCTGTAGAATCACCTGTGTTAAATACGCCTTCAAACTTGCGTGCCAAAAAGCGATCGCCTTTTTCCGACCAACTAACGGGAACTAACACCCCAATCTGACCGCTTGTATCAGTTTCTTCTGATGATACCGCCTTGAAAGCTTTGGTTTTTAATAGGGGATCGCTAACAGGAGTAGTTGAAGCCATCACCCACAATTTCTTAGTTTGCATATCTTGTACAAACATAACGCTGGTGACACGGCTGTTGTACATTTCCGGTTTTACTTCTAGTTGCACCCGGCTATAAACAGCATATTTTCCATCTGGAGAAAGCACGGGTACGCTGCGGTAATGGCGCACTCCAGAACCACCGTTAGAACCAATAGCCTCTTGAGTAGCTGTAATCCATTTCCAAGGAATAGGATGAGGGCTGCCGATGGGATCTATTTGTTCTGCTTGGGATTCATCAACTGTTTCAGTAGTAGGTATTTCCGTTGTTATGGTTGGTTGTGATTCTCTGATAATTGGTGCTACTTGAGCCGCTGCCAATGATTCAATAAAAGGTTTTTTTCTAGAGAAAGAATTTTTTTCTTCTTTCAAAGATTTGATATTAGCAGCTTTGAGTTTTTGTACTAATTTAATTTGACCAACAGGAACATCTGTTAATGGTGCAAGTTCAACTTTTGCCAGAGAATCGGGAATGTTTAAATCGCTGCTTGAGAGAGAACTATCTGCTTGTGCAAAAGACTCAATTTTATCCTCTGGTAATACTTGCGGTTCCTGAATAACAATGCTTTGTGTGGGCACAGAGTCAAATTCTTCTGCCGATGAGTTGACTCGATCTACTGTTAATGTCTCAGCTATCTCAGGTTCCCCAACTAAAGCTATTTCCTTTGACACAGGCTCAGACTCTTCAGTAATTGAAGTTGGTTTAACGACTTCGGATTTTACTGAAGCCGAGTGACCGGATGCCCCTAACAAAGGTGCGATCAATATCACAACGACAACGTAATTGAGAAATGGTTGGGCGCGGAACCATCCTGACAGCAAAAGGGGTTTAAGCATTTGTAGATTCTCTAGAGGGGCGGTTGCTTATGTGAGGAGCAATACCTATGCAGCAATGGAGCAGGCGATAATTATATGTATAACAAGAAACTAAAAGCTTTTACTAAATAATTTCTTCATTTGCAGAACCTGGTAAAAACGTATCATTAAGTACACCTTTTCTTTGTTTCAATACTGAGTATTTTTTTACGAAAATATGCGAGTATAGTAACTGTACTGATAACTCAGTAGTTACTACAGATGCTTAATTGAGGTGTAGATAAACTCAACCACACCATAAGCACCCCTTTTCTAGGGTATTTAGGTTACAGTTCGAGCTAGTGTATAGTGCAAACTAAAACCAGCTAAACCGCCCTGTTGAAAATCATGCTAGCCAATCGCTAACACACATCAAATAAAGCAGTTTACACACTATATCAGTGCAAACCTCGGTAATGGTAAACGTGAGGCGTTACGTCAAGAGCTGGGAAAGCGGACACATAATACATAATACTCAGAAAATATTGTTGCCAGCAACCCTAATTTAGAAATTGCAATCTAAAGTATAGAAACACTTTAAATGCAATGCTCTGTTGCAAAAGCAATTGCGCTAAATGCTGAAATTTTGCAAAATCATCAGCACAACAACAATATCTACTGGGTAGATGCTCTAGCTACTTCGTAAGGACACATACCGTTGAGGATAACTAGAGGGAGATGCAGTTGATACGAACTTTATATTGTTGCTAACTTAATGTAGTTAAGTTAATCAAACAGTCTATAGTTTCAACAAATACGATAACATTTTACCACCAAACAACCAAACTATAAATATCTAACTTAAAAGTTGTCAGTTATCAGGGGCGCACTTACTATTAACTAGTGACTACTGACCAATGATTAATGGCTAATGAAAATTGTATTTTTTGGTACTCCCCAGTTTGCTGTTCCAACTTTAGAAAAGTTATTAAATAATTCTAAATTTGAGGTGTTAGCGGTTGTTACCCAACCAGATAAACGCAGGGAACGTGGAAATAAACTGACTCCTTCACCTGTAAAAGCGATCGCCACTGCTCACAATTTACCAGTATGGCAACCAGAACGGGTGAAAAAAGACACCGAAACTTTGAATTTACTCAAACAATCAGACGCAGATGCGTTTGTTGTTGTTGCCTATGGACAGATTTTGTCCTCAAAAATCCTCAATATACCAAAGTTGGGCTGCATTAATGTGCATGGCTCGATTTTGCCCAAATATCGTGGTGCAGCGCCGATTCAATGGTGTTTATATAACGGTGAAACGCAAACGGGGATCACCAGCATGTTAATGGATGCAGGCATGGATACCGGGGCAATGCTACAAATAGCTACTACACCCATTGCATTACTGGATAATGCTCAAGATTTAGCCCAAAGACTGGCTGCAATTGGTGGGGATTTGTTAGTGGAAACTTTGTTGAAGTTGGAAAGTAAAGAAATTCAACCAATACCCCAAGATAATTTAGCAGCGACTTATGCACCTTTGATTCAAAAACAAGATTATGGTTTGGATTGGTCAAAAAGCGCTATCGAATTACACAATCAAATTAGAGGTTTTTACCCTAATTGCACAGCTACCTTTCGTGACAACCCGCTAAAAATCACCGCTTCTGTTCCCCTTAGGACAGAGGGCGATCGCCAGCTACCACCAGAGTTACAAGAATTAATACATAAATTGTCTGATTTGTCAAATATCTCAGATAGACCGGGAGTAGTGGTGAGTATTGCCAAAGGAGTTGGGGCAATTGTCCAAACTGGGGAAGGTTTGTTGCTGTTGCGAGAGGTTCAGCTAGCTGGTAAACGTCCCCAGTCCGGATGGGATTTTGTTAATGGTAGTCGGTTAACTGTGGGGGAAGTATTTGGTATAGGGAGTTGAGGGGGATCAGGGAGATGCGGTTCGGCTTCTCTGCGAGACGCTACGCGTAGCTTGCTTCCCCGCAGGGGTACGCTCACCGACCGGGAGATGAGGGAGATGGAGAGTGTGGGGAGAATAACTCTTAACTCCTAACTCCTGACTCAGCACTCAGCACTCTTAACTCCTAAGTTTTCATAAAAGCGGCAAGATTCGCAAGGGCCATCTGGGTTGACTGCACAACGAATGATTTCTGAGTGAGCATTGTAGCAGCAGCTGGCATCGCCAATTACCCAACGTCCTTCTACCAAACTTTTCTCAGATGGTCGTTTTGCAGACTGGACGTAAATGGCAATATTATGTAAGCGGTAGCGTCCAGCTTTTAGTTGATATCGATGACGGCGTTCTAGAACAGCGTAGGTTTTACCTTCAAAATCGAGATAGTTTCCAGGTTGGGGTGTCCAATCAAGTTGCACTCTACCGAGGGACTCACGCGGATGCGTGAGAATAACCTCGGTTTGTAAAGAGTCTGGCTCCATAAGCTTATGTGATTTGATTTACATTATAAGGATGTTATCGCAATAACTTTCTTTAGCTTACCGAATTTAGATTACAATTAATAACTCACGACATTTGCCAGATGTAGGGATGCACAGCTATGCATCCCTAAAAACTACGGTAACCAAAATTCAGGCAGAATAGATTTGCTGAAATCGCGTACTGTTTGGTTGAGCGATCGCGCCAATTGTATATGCCCTTCATCCGCTTCTACAGGTAAAATCTCAGATGGCTGACCTGCTCCCAAATAAGACACCGCCAAATTCGCCGCCTCTAAACCAGTGACGTAAGCCTTTTCTTGAGACCAGGAACCATGACGGTTAACAATCCAATCTCCACTCATAAACACATTCTCAAAGCTGGTCTTTGCTGGTAACATATGACGGTAGCTACCAGGTGCGAAGTGAGTCACCGCCTGAGGTAGCCGAATTACACTGCTATCAACTAGCTTTGCCTTGCAAAATTCTGGTACGCAAGTTGCTAAATAACGTTGAACTATTGGTAAAATCTCTTCATCACTCAAACTCAGAAATTGATTTGCGTGATAAAAATCAGCTTCAATCACTGTTCCTGGTTCATTGCGATATTCATCATGTAGGGCATTCAAATCAAAAAATGTCCAACCTGTAGTTGCATCGAATCCAAAGCAGGCATTAGAAGGACGAGGAATATCAATTTTGCGATCGAACCATAAGCGCGTTGCTAAAACATCAATTGCTCCTAAATTGCTCAAATTCCGAAATTCTTCACGACTTTGTAAACTCGGACTAGTTGAAACAATTTTCTTCATGCCTGTGATTCCAACTGCAAAAATCACAGCATCAGCATCAAAAACTTCATCACCGCAAACCACACTCTTAGCTCGATAATTACTATCAACAATTAAGTCTGTGACTCGCCGTTTTGGTAATATTCGCGCACCAGCTTTTTCAATACGTTCCACCCAAGGACGAAATATTTTTTCTCCTACAGTTCCCCGACACCAAACCACATCAAAATCCGGTTGATGAGCCAAAATAAAATAGTAAAGCATCCCTAAAGTTGCGGCGGCTGAACATTGTTCGCCTGGGGCAAACAAACCCACCAATAACATTGGTTCAAAAGCCTCGCGATAAAGTCGGAAAGAAACATTAAAATCTTTGAACAATTCACGGGCAGTCAGAAAATCATAGCGCCGCCAAGCTGCATCAGAATTATCAAAATCAACAACAGCATAAAGTAAAGGTAGAGCGCTGAGACGGTCAATTAGTGGCAACCGTTTAAACTGAGTGTAGAGAAAAGTTCCCAGAGGCGCGGGGAGTCGTGGTAAGTCTTGAAAAATTGGTGATTCAACTTCCAACCCCACAGGCGAATATTGGGAAGAACGAGTCCAAGTAGTAAAAGGATTAATTCCTAATTCATTAATGAGGGAAAAAATATTTCTGTAAGGATACCAAAAGCCATGAATGCCGGCTTCTACAGATTTTCCTGCGGCTGTTTGCCAACCTGCTACCAGTCCGCCGGGATAAGAACCTGCTTCTAGAAGTGTCACATCATAGCCTTGTTTTGCCAAATGGTAGGTTGCTCCTAAACCCGCCCAACCTGCACCAACAACTACCACCCGTTTTTGTTGTGACCCTTCTACCATCGTAGCCTCCGATTCTTCCAGTCCAAGAACTAATGATAGCGTAGCTCCTCCGTAGGACTACAGAATGAAAAATAGGGACTGGGGACTGAGGACTGAGGACTGGGAAGAGATATTTTGCTGTTGCTGAATTGAAGTATGCAATTTAAAAATGGACTGTTTAAGACTCTTACCTTTGCGTCTGTGCGTCTATGAGTCTCGTAGAGAAGAGAAGGCTTTACGCTGCGCTAATGAATTGCCGCAAGCTTAACTCCGAACTTTCCGCAAAATCTGAAATTTTATTAGGGGAAGTTGTTGAGTAAAAACTCCTTGCGGTTAATGCTGAGTTAAGAGTATAACAGAAAACAGATTTAATTATTTATGGGGAATAATCCTAATGACTCAATTAGCAAATGTAAAATTCAGTCTGGATGACTATGAATTACGAGATGGCATTTATTTTCCTGCTGACTATAAGCAGTTGAACAGTACTGAACACAAAAAAACCTGGGATAAAATCGGTAAAACATACTATGGTTCCCAAAAAATTGAAACAGTTGCAAATGAATCACCCATCAAACAAGATTACACTCTGCTAACTGGTACACCTGGAGGTACTTGGAATAAATTCCCATTGAATAAATCTGTTGATTCAGTTCTGGAGATTGGTTGCGGTTATGGTCGCGCACCTTTACATCTCTCTAAAGCTAAAAACTTGAGATGTGAAAAATATTATGGTATTGATATTTCTGAAACTTTATTGCGGCGCTTAATCAGGGTTAAACAAGAGTACAATTTTTTCCCAGAAGCTGAGTTTAATATAATTTGCAATTCTGCTGAAACATTGCCTTTAGCAGATAATTCTATAGATTTAGTAATTTCTAATTGCGTTTTTATGCATATTCCAGATGCACAATTAAGAAATTTATTGGCTGATATATCTCGCGTACTCAAACCTGGTGGGATTTTTGTTTTTAATCATTCGTTTCACAATAAGTCTTGCCCTTCTCATATCATCCATAATTTTGTGAGAAAGTTGAACCCATTTGTGAGAAATCCAGTTTATCTTAAGCAATATTCATCTCCTGAAATACAGGAAATGTTGGCAAATTCTGGGATGAAAACGAAATGTCCAGAGTATATTGTTGAACCAACAGAAGAATATGCAATTTTGCCAGAAACTATTAAAGGAATTCGGGTACCGTTTGCTAAAGCTATTAATCAAAGTCTCAGACCGCCAGCTAGTTTAAAAGAAACTTTGGCTTATGGTTTTAGCGCCTACAGCACGAAACTGGACTAATTCAGAAATTATTGTGTAAGTAGTTGCTGTGTTGCAATTCTATCTGATTTGGGAAAATTAGCGATCGCCAATATCCCCGATTTCTGGTCAGAAGTCGGGGATCTAACTTTTGATGAATGGTTTAGGACTGCCTAGCCACATCCCATAGGCTACAAAAGCAAACTCAACAATAATTAGGCAATAAAGTCTAAAGCGGTAGATACGTTTGTAGTATCTTGCACGACAGCAATTAGATCGCCATTTCTGTAGATAAGGGTATCTAAAGCTGCGCCACCACTGAAATTCGAGTTTTTTTGGAGAGTGTAGCTATTGAGACTACCGCCAACTCTAATCTTGTCGCCTTCCAACCGTTTGAAGTCTGTGATAATGGCATATCCACTACCCAAATAGTCAATGTTGGTAAAAGAACCGTTGTAACCAAGGCTGAATTTATCCGCCCCAGTACCGCCAGTATACCTGTCGATTTCGCCAGTAGTGCCACCGTAGCCACTAAGGAAATCATCGTTTGCCCCACCAACGAGGGTGTCATTTCCCCGTCCACCGTAGAGCAGATCGTTACCATTACCACCACTCAGGTTGTCATTACCCGCCGGAGTGCCGCTACCATTGGTGATTTCATCACCGAAGAGTACATCACCGCCATTCCCACCATAAAGCGAGTCATTACCAGCCCCACCGATAAGGTTGTCAATGCCATCATCACCGAAGATAGAATCGTTCCCGCCCTTACCTTCAATGTAATCGTTTCCTCCGAAACCATTCAGATAGTTTGAGTAATCATTTCCTGTAATTTTATTGTTGAGGCTGTTACCGCCACCATAGAAAGCAGTATTCGCGTACAGTAATGTCAAATTCTCTAGGTTTGCCCCTAGAGTGTAGCTGACATAGGATAGAACTGTGTCAGTGCCTTGGTTACTATCTTCAGTAATGGTGTCAGCTGTATCTCCTGTCGATGCAGAAATAAGATACCTATCATTACCTGTGCCTCCAAGTAAAATATCAGTGCCGGCTCCACCCCATATAAAGTCATCCCCTGCTTCACCGAAAATCACATCATTGCCAGCGTCTCCGTAGAGAATATCTTTGCCTCCGCGGCCCAGGATAGTGTCCTTACCGTTGCCACCGTTAACTAAATCATCTCCTTCTCCAGCATCGATAATGTCATCTCCACCTCTGCCATTAATAACATCGTTACCTCCATAGCCAAAAATGGAGATGTCAGCAGATTCAGTACCGTTGAGGTTGTCATTACCAGAAGTGCCGTTGATAGCCATAAATTAATGTCCTCTTAGAATTTTTCTCAGGACTGATGATGTAATGTCATATTTTTTTAGTTGTCTAGACAGGAGGCAAAAGCTCCACTCTAGACGCCATAAAAGAAGATATATTTTAGTCCTGACATATTCTCCAATATGAATATTCTCTGTTTCGGATTTATTCGATTTCCTTAATCGTTTGTCATGTAATTTACCAACTTATACCAACTTTTTGCAACTAAAGTTGGTAAATTAGGGATTAGTTGAGCTAATTTTTCCCTACGCAACTATGCCATTGGATTTATCGCCGCTTTGGATATCACTCAAAACTTCATTACTTGCTACATTTATTACTTTCTTTTTGGGCATTGCTGCTGCCTACTGGATGCTGGGATATCGTGGCAAAGCGAAATCTTTGATTGAGGGTATCTTTATTGCTCCTCTAATTTTACCGCCGACAGTTGTTGGTTTTTTGTTGCTGCTATTTTTTGGCAAAAATGGCCCTGTAGGGAAATTAATGCAGACTTTTGACTTCAGCATCGTCTTTACTTGGTATGGTGCAGCGATCGCCGCTACAGTTGTTTCTTTCCCATTAATGTATAAAACTGCGCTGGGAGCCTTTGAACAAATAGATAGCAATCTGCTGCGAGTAGCTAGAACCCTTGGTGCAACGGAAAGGACAATCTTTTGGCGTATTAGTTTACCCCTAGCACTACCTGGTATTTTGGCTGCCACAACTCTGGCTTTTGCCCGTGCTTTGGGAGAATTCGGCGCGACATTAATGCTGGCTGGTAACATTCCCGGACAAACGCAGACAATCCCAATGGCAATTTATTTTGCTGTGGAAGCCGGAGCAATGGACGAAGCTTGGTTTTGGGCGATCGCTATTATGGTGATTTCTCTATCTGGAATTATTGGGGTTAACTTCTGGCAGGAATTTAGGGAGAACAAGAGGGCAGGGGGCAGGGAGCAGGGGGCAGGGGGAGAAATTTTTTATAGGCTGGACTCTAGTTTTGAGTCGCGTGGATTGTTTGTAGAGATTGAAAAAATACTTCCTAGCTTTCATTTAAAAGTGGCTTTCACCAGTAATGAGCAGCCTTTGGGGTTATTGGGAGGTTCGGGGGCAGGTAAGAGCATGATTTTACGTAGCATTGCGGGGATAGAAACGCCCACAAGAGGGCGGATAGTTTTAAATGGCAGAGTATTGTTTGACTCCGAAAAAGGAATTAATGTACCTAGTCGCGATCGCCGCATTGGTTTTTTGGTGCAGAATTATGCTCTGTTTCCGCACATGAGTGTGGCGCAAAACATCGCTTTTGGTTTGCCCAAAGGATTGTCGGCAGGGAGTATTAGAGTACAGGTAGAAGAACTATTATTAAATATGCAGTTGCAGGGATTAGGCGATCGTTATCCACATCAACTTTCAGGAGGTCAACAACAACGGGTAGCATTAGCAAGAGCATTGGCAAGCCAACCGGAAGCATTGCTTTTGGATGAACCTTTTTCAGCCCTTGATACCCATCTGCGTAGTCAATTGGAGCAGCAAATGACAGAAACTCTTGCTGACTACCAAGGCGTAACTTTATTTGTCACCCATAATATGGAAGAAGCTTATCGGCTTTGCCCCAATCTCTTGGTATTGGAGCATGGTCGAGCCGTGCATCATGGTAGCAAATATGATATTTTCGAGCGTCCCACTACTGTGGGTGTTGCTCAAATCACTGGGTGCAAGAACTTTTCCCGGATTATTCTTCAGTCACTGCAACAAGTGGAAGCAACTGATTGGGGTTGTACTCTCCAAGTCGTGGAAGCAATGAACACCGAATTGTCTCACATCGGCATTCGTGCCCATCAAATTCTTTTTACCAACGACTCATCCTGTGAAAATACTTTCCCCTGTTGGCTAGCACGGACGAGTGAAACACCCCATCGAATGACATTATTTCTGAAATTACATTCTGCTGCTAATAATTCTCAAGATTACCATTTACAAGCTGAAGTCTTTAAAGAAAAATGGGTGACGATGAAAGACCAACCTTTTCCTTGGTATGTGTGTTTAGATCCTTTGCGTTTGATTTTGATGGAGTGAACGCATAGATATAGAGTAGGAAACAGGCAATAGATACCATCGCTGATTTTAATACATCCCGCCAAGGAGTTTTTACTTCAAGCGCCCAGACCCAAAGAGTCTGAGCGCTTGAATATTAGGTTGCAGAGAAACTTCTGCGAAGCGGGAAAATCGGGAAAATTATGCGGGCATCATGTGCATAGATCTGCAAGATTCTGCACATTTGCGACAAGCAGCAGCACATTCCATCATTTTGGCGTCATCGCTCATCATTTCACAGGCCATGGCACAGCGATCGCACATTTCTGCACACAGCATACAAGTGCGTCCCATGAATTCAGAACCGCCCATCATCATGTTCATACACATCATGCACATTTCAGCACAATCACGCATCATGGTCATCATGCTCATCATGCTTTTATCCATTTGCTTACCACCTTTGCTCATGCAGTAAGTCATGGTTTCCATGCACATTTTGTGACAGTCCATACAAGCATCCATACAAGCTTGCATTTCTGTAGTCATGGTTTCAGCCATCATCATCATCATAGAAAATACCTCTTGATTGATTTATTGATGCATTAACACTGTCCTTGTCAGGACTACTTATAACAGTAATCCTATATTTTTAAGGAGTCAATGGGTTTTTTTTCCAGAATTTATAAGCCTAGTATCCCGATATAATTACCGGAAATTTAGATGAATTCTCCAGTTATTTAGTGTTGTTTTTCCAAGGATTCATATATGTTAAGGCTTAGATACTCCCATGTGTAAGTAGGGTTTTATCGAGCAAATCAGCTTGACGTTGGGGATCAAAAGTTAGAGTTAAATTTGCAGAGAAAATAATGTCATTTTTTTTAACAAATGCCTCAAAAAAATATTTGTTAAATTTTATTAATCTAGAGTTTATTAACTTCTATTAACTTGAAGCTAGACATGCTTTAAAGTCACACAACCACACCATGAAAATCTCTTGACTGCTGCATAGACGCTGTAGGGGTAAAGCGCATTGCACTTTACCCCTACGCTCACTCTCTCGTTAATTTCAAGAAAGGGCATTTTCTAAATCAGCTTGTAAATCTTGTTGATGCTCAATTCCTACTGAAAGACGGACTAAATTATCCTTTATTCCTCGCTTTAGTCGTTCTGCTTCTGGTAGAGAACCGTGGGTCATTTTAGTGGGATAACAAAGCAGTGATTCAACTCCTCCCAAACTTTCAGCTAGCAAAAATAACTTGAGTCGGGAAGCAAATCTTTCAACCTCAGCAAAACCACCTCTTAATTCCAAACTAATCATCCCCCCAAAGCCAGACATTTGCTCTTTTGCTAGTTGATGTTGTTCATGGCTAGGTAATCCTGGATAATAAATTCGCTCAACTTTAGAATGCTTTTCTAAAAAATTAGCCAAAAACAAAGCGTTCTTTTCATGTTCTCGCATTCTCACAGCTAGAGTTTTAATTCCCCGCAGTACTAACCAGCTATCAAAAGGACTGGGAATTGCCCCGATCGCATTTTGATAAAACTTTAGTTCAGTGTATAGTTGCTCATTAGATGTGATAACTGCGCCACCAATAATATCACTGTGTCCCCCTAAATATTTGGTAGTGCTGTGAACCACAATATCAGCACCCAAATCTAACGGCCTTTGAAAATAAGGACTAGCAAAGGTATTATCAACTACTAAAATCAGATTGTGTTTACGGGCAATATTCGCTAAGGCTGCAATATCAATAATTTTTAACAAAGGATTGGTAGGAGTTTCAATCCAAATTAACTTAGTATTTGGTATAATTGCAGATTCAAAATCAGCGATATTATCAATATCTACATAGGTAGTTGTCACACCCCAATTTTTAACAACCTTTTCTAACAAGCGATAAGTACCCCCATATAAGTCATCACCAGCAACAATATGATCGCCACTTTTGAGCAGACTTAATACAGTGGTAGTTGCAGCCAATCCAGAGGCAAATGCTAAACCAAATTTACCATTTTCAATAGAAGCTAAAGCTTCTTCTAAAGCACTGCGGGT
Organism: Nostoc sp. CCY 9925; assembly: GCF_963920935.1. Taxonomy (NCBI): domain Bacteria; kingdom Bacillati; phylum Cyanobacteriota; class Cyanophyceae; order Nostocales; family Nostocaceae; genus Nostoc; species Nostoc sp. CCY 9925. The sequence goes on from NZ_CAWUDO010000012.1 coordinate 28,150, forward strand.
AGGGTTTCCGGTGCGAGAATATTCATATCCTTTGTGCTGACCTATGGCTTCTTGTTCATAGGTGGAAGTCAAATAAATGGGAACAATTACAGCACCTGTTTGAGGGTCTGATTGCTGACCTTCATGAATTGCTTTAGTTTCAAATTCCATTATTGTTCTTTCCTTGATTATTCTTGGGTTTGACTAATCCAATATCTGATTAAATCTGCTCTAGTAATTAATCCAACGGGAACATCACCGCGCTTGATAATAATCCCTGTGGTTCCTGATAAAAGCACTCTATAAGCTTCCGAAACATCAACTTCTTCATCAAGAATTGGCAGTGGTTTACCCATCACTGCTGAAACTTCCTGATTAGAAAAGTTAATCCCATCATGAAGGAATTTCATTAAGGAGGCTTCATTGACACTTCCTACTACATGATTATTATCAATTACTGGTAACTGAGAAATATTTAACTTTTGCAGATAGTTCGTAGCTTTGCTCAAGGTATCACGCGGACTAACCGCAACTAGCGAAGGAAAATCTATTTTTTGAGCAAGAATTTCTCGAACTTTAGTACTTGTGACTGTTGTACCTTCCCAAAATCCATTTTCCTGCATCCAGGCATCCGAGTAAATTTTATTAATGTAATTTCTTCCGGTATCTGGTAATAGCACTACAATATGCTTTGGCTCTGTTAATCTGGCTGCATACTTCAGGGCTGCGGCTACTGCTGTACCACATGAACCTCCTACTAATAAACCTTCTTCCCGTGCTAAACGACGAGCCATGTTAAATGACTCTTTATCGCTAACTCGAACCATTTCATCCACTATTTGACGATTAAAAGTTTTGGGAATAAAGTCTTCCCCGATTCCTTCAACTTTGTAAGATTTGGGTGTGTCACCTGAAAGAATTGAACCTTCGGGATCTGCACCAACAATTATGATATTTGGATTTTGCTCTTTTAAATATTTGGCAACTCCGGAAATTGTACCGCCTGTTCCCATACCGGCAACAAACACATCAACTTTACCATTACTATCTGACCAAATTTCTGGCCCCGTAGTTAAGTAATGTGCTAAAGGATTATTTGGGTTTTCAAATTGATTTGGTCTATAAGCTTTAGGTATTTCTTTAGCGAGTCTTTCGGCTACACCGTTATAACTTTCTGGAGAGTCAGGCGGTACAGATGTGGGAGTAACAACTACTTCTGCACCATAAGCTTTGAGCAAATTGATTTTATCCTGACTCATTTTATCAGGCATGACGAATATACAGCGATATTTTTTCACTGCTGCAATTAAAGCTAGTCCTACGCCAGTATTGCCTGCGGTGGCTTCAATAATAGTACCGCCAGGTTGGAGCTGACCTGCTTTTTCGGCGGCTTCAATCATGGTTAAGGCAATTCTATCTTTGGTACTACCGCCAGGATTAAGATATTCTACTTTGGCATAAATCGTTGAATGAATGTCTTCAGGAATTTTGTTTAATTTGACTAATGGAGTTCTACCAATTGCTTGCAAAATGTTGTCGTAATTATTCATATAGCAGTTGTAAAAAAGTTATAAAATCTTGCGTTTATTATCTTTGCGTACTTTGCGTTCTTCTCTACGAGACGCTGCGCGTTGGCGGAAGCCTCTCGTAGAGAAGGCGGTTCGTCAAAACAATTAATTTTTGCAACTGAGATATACTTCTTATAATTGCTATTTATTATTAACAATAAAGAAAGTGTTACAAGTCTTTAATAAATTTGGATGTTAAAACGAACCGCAAAGGACGCAAAGAGCGCAAAGATTCAGAAAAGGCTGTTAGGATGTTGGTTGTAGAGTGGGTTGTAGTTTGAGTAATCTGTCGCTGGCTGTTTGTAATGTCTCAGGTCTTTTACTGAAGCAGAATCGGATCAATGAATGTCCTTTTTCTGGTTGGCTGAAAAAGCTGGAACCTGGAACTACAGCAACACCAATATTTTTAATTAAGTGGTAAGTGAATTCAATATCGGTTTGATAGCCAAATTTGGAAATATCTGCAAGGACGTAATAAGCTCCTTTAGGAAGAAAGTAGGGAATGCCAACTCGATCTAGAATCTGTAAAATGTTGTCTCGCTTTTGGTGATAGAGTTTGGCTAATTCTTCATAATAGGATGGTGGTAGTTGCATGGCGGCAACTCCGGCTCGTTGCAATGGTGCAGGGGCACCTACTGTTAAGAAATCATGGACTTTACGAATGGCTGCCGTCAATTCGGGGTTTGCCAAAATATAGCCAACTCGCCATCCGGTGACGCTGTAGGTTTTAGATAAACCGTTAATGGTAACTGTGCGTTGTTCCATTCCCGGAAGGGTTGCTAAGGCGATATGTTGAGTACCATCATAGAGAATGTGTTCGTAGATTTCGTCAGTGAAGGCCAGTACATCCCACTTTTGACAAAGTTGGGCAATTAGGGTGAGTTCTTCACGGGTGAAGACTTTACCAGTGGGGTTATGGGGTGTGTTAATAATAATAGCTTTGGTATTGGCGTTGAAAGCTTGACGCAACTGTGTTTCATCAAATGTCCAATGAGGGGGATGCAGTGTCACGTAGCGGGGTGTAGCACCAGCTAAAATTGCATCGGGACCGTAGTTTTCATAATAAGGCTCAAATACAATCACTTCGTCACCGGGATCGACTGTGGCCAGCATTACAGCTGCCATCGCTTCTGTAGAACCGCATGTAACAGTGATTTGGGTTTCAGGCTCGATATCTAAGCCCAGATACCAGCGGACTTTGTTGGCGATCGCTTCACGAAATGGGCGATCGCCCCAAGTGATAGCATATTGGTTAACATCCGCCTCTATTGCTTCATAGGCTGCCTGCTTCAACTCAGTCGGACAAGGAAAATCAGGAAATCCCTGCGCTAAATTCACCGCACCATATTGCAGTGCCACCCTTGTCATTTCTCGAATCACCGACTCTGTAAACTGGTTTGCCTTCGCTGATATTTTTTGGCGCTGCATCTAACTCACCCTTTGCCTCTTATGCGACAATTTCTGTAAACTCCTATAAAACCATAATATCGATAGATTTATCGTAGTATACTCAAATTCCCAATCGAGAGGAAGGAGTGGGGACACTTCGACAAGCCCCAATCCCCTATATACTGAATTATTGAGATTAATAGTCAATTATTGAAGGTACTAATCCAGAATCATCATGAAATCTTTGCACCGTCCCGATCTCTATAGCTGGTCTAGTTTCAATCCGGCAAGAAATATTGATTTCAATGGGATTGCCTGGATTCGCCCAGATGGCAACATCTTGATTGACCCAGTAGCCCTATCAAACCATGATTGGAATCATTTGCAATCCCTCGGTGGTGTGGGTTGGATTGTGTTGACGAATTCTGAACATGTCAGGGCAAGTAAAGAAATTGCCGATCAAACTTATGCTAAGGTAGCCGGTCCTGTGGCGGAAAAAGACACTTTTCCTATACATTGCGATCGCTGGCTGTCTGATGGTGAAGAATTTGTACCTGGACTAAAGGTAATTGAACTCCAAGGTTCTAAAACGCCAGGTGAACTGGCTCTATTACTGGAGGAAACGACGTTGATTACAGGAGATTTAGTACGGGCACGTAAAGCTGGTAGTTTGACGATATTACCTAATGACAAGCTGCTGAATAGAGAGCAGGCTATTGCTTCTGTGCAGAGGTTAGCAGAACTCAGTCGAGTGGAAGCTGTGTTAGTGGGGGATGGTTGGCCTGTGTTCCGCGATGGACGCGATCGCTTAAAGGAACTTGTGGCGACGTTATAAATGGGTGCTAATAATTACACCTGGAAAAGTAATTTTGTAGATTTATCTATCAACTTACAAACTGTTGATATGGAAATCCCATTTAATTTGTAAGAATTTAAAGTCATAGATTCCCGGTTTTTTCAACACAAAAGCCGGGAATTTTATAGGAATAGTTGTTTTCTGTACTTCCCCTGTCAGTTTACCTTAGTGTCATTATCATCAATATATTGACAGTTAATAACTTGACTGACTTGCTAAGTAAATCAAGAGGGGAAGGATGAACAGTCGCCGCGTTGTCATTGTTGGCGCTGGATTCAGTGGGTTGCAAACTGCCCAATCTTTAGCTGATTCTGGTGTAGATGTATTATTAATCGATCGCCATAACTATCACACTTTTGTACCGTTGTTGTATCAGGTTGCTACAGGTCAATTAGAACCAGAGTACATTGCTTACCCAATCCGCACGACTTTACGGCGATTCTCTTTGTTACGGAATGAGCCGAAAGTTCAGTTTTTGATGGCTGAGGTTGAGCAAATTGATTTTTCAGGGCAAACTGTTGAGACAGATAGTTGTGTAATTACCTATGACTTTCTGGTGCTAGCAACTGGAAGCCGAACCCAGTTTTTGGGAGTTCCTGGAGCTTCAGAATATGCTTTCTCTATGAGAACTTTAGAACAAGCAATAGCTATCCGCAATCACATTTTCTCTTGTTTTGAGCAAGCTATCCAAGAATCTGATTCCTCACGACGCCAACAACTGCTGACGTTTACGATTGTCGGCGGTGGCGCAACCGGTGTTGAGGTGGCGGGTGCTTTAGTAGAAATGGTTCGAGGTCACTTGCGTCGGGACTATTCCACACTTTTACAGGAAGTGAGGTTGATTCTGGTACAATCTGGCGATCGCTTGTTGGCTGAACTGCCAAAAAAGTTGGGAGCCTACACCCATAAACGATTACATCAGCTAGGAGTTGAGGTTTATCTGCTTTCCAAAGTTACTAGAGTCACTTTGGAATCTGTACATCTGCAAAACGATGAGGTAATTCCAACTGCAACCGTCATTTGGACTGCGGGGTTAGAGGCGAATTATCCCACAACATCACAGGAGGTATCTTCGGGAAATAAGGGAAAGTTACTTGTTCATCCCACCCTACAATTACTACAGCAACCGAATGTTTATGCCATTGGGGATCTTGCCTATGTGGAAGAAAACGGTAAAGCATTAAGTGGGGTTGCACCAGAAGCACTCCAGCAGGGTGTTGCTGTAGCCCGAAACATTCAGCGGCAATTTCGAGGAAAATCACCACAGCCTTTTAGCTATTTCAACAAAGGAAGATTAGCAATTATAGGCTGCTATTCAGGTGTGGGAAAAATTGGCGCATTCGCCTTTACAGGCTGCTTGGCTTGGCTGATGTGGCTAGGAGTTCATTTAGTATATCTTCCTGGCTACCGCAGCCGTTTTTTTGTGTTATTGACTTGGTTTCACACATATTTATCACGCGATCGCTCAGTTCGCTTAATTCTGTCTGGGAAAAAACGTTAGCTCACTTTACTACAGAACAGGCAAGAGCGATCGCGATATGCTAACGCTGATGATTTAGGTTGGCTGCGATCGCATCTCAATTATGCAGGAACAAACTTCAGCGACACACCATTCATACAGTAGCGCTGGCCTGTGGGCGCTGGGCCGTCGTCAAACACATGACCCAGATGACCACCACAGCGACTACAATGCACTTCAGTTCTGGTCATAAACAACGACCTATCTACTGTAGTGGCGATCGCACCTTCAATAGGTTTAAAAAAGCTAGGCCAGCCAGTACCACTGTTAAATTTGGTCTCAGATGTAAACAGTGGTTGTTCACACGCAGCACAATAATAAGTGCCTTCATCGTATTGCTTATCGAGTGGGCTGGTGTGAGCGCGTTCAGTGCCATGTTTACGCAATACACGAAATTGTTCTGGCGTTAAAATTGTCTGCCACTCCGACTCAGGTTTGCTAATTTCAAATCCACTGTTAGAAGTTGTCATTTCTTCTGACCCCCAATTGATATACCTTGATAACAATGCTGTGCCGACTATTACTGCACTACCTTGTAAAAAATACCGTTTGTCCATATATCTATTATTTTCTATTTTCTGCTTAACTAGTCAATCAACTCCAGTACGGTATTCCCTGCTTTAATTACTAGAATCAGCGATCGCTGTGAATTAGCCCTGATAGTCTGATTAAAATTAGCTAAGAAACAACAAATTATTTTTCAATAAAATACTGGACGGAAATCCGATCTAGTTGACTTTCTTTGCACAGTAAACATGAATTTGTTTCATAGTCAAGTCTTTAATGTTACATCGCGGTTTGATATGAAACATAATTATCAACTATTAATCATCATTTTCATCATCAGAATTTCTTAAATCCTGATTACTGTCATGTTTATCCTGACCTGTCAGAAACATAAATGAGCGATTGAGCCGCTTCACACCACTCAGAGTAACCAGAGTCAGTAACCCTCCTAATAATCCCATTTGCCACAGACCGCAGCCGATGGCAGCCCCCAATCCGGCCGCTGTCCAGACACAAGCTGCTGTGGTTAACCCGCGTACTTTTGGCGTCGCAGATTTTCTGGGAGACTCTTGTAAAATTAACCCAGCTCCCAGAAATCCTACTCCCGTAGCTACACCTTGTATTGTCCGACTCAGTGCATTGGTAGCAGCATAAGGACTATCGCCCTCAGCTTGCAAAGGAATCATCACGAATAGTGCTGCTCCCATACTCACCAGCATAAAAGTCCTCATCCCTGCTGGTCTACCTCCTTGCTGACGGTTAAATCCAATCATGCAACCAACCAGCAGCGCCAAAGACAGTCTCAACGCTATATGTGGCCAATCATCGGCAGTAATAAACATCGGCCCCATTGTCTTATTTCTCCCAGAGACAGAACAGAATTCGACGCCTATTGCTAGTTGACTCGATGGCTACCTACGTTTAGAGATAAAAACTTAACTACAGTAAATCAATAGATCTGGCGTACATTAAGAATAATTTAACAAAAGGTTAGCAATAAGTAAACTAATATACACAAACCTGTGATTCATCGATTCCACCTAGAGGTAGAGGCAAGTGGGGAGATAGGGAGCAGCGGGCAGAGGGGAAAAAAGTCATTTTTCATTCTCCCCCTTGCCCCCCGCCCCCTGCCTTTTCCCCATGCCCATGCCATGTTTATTAAAAACTTCTTGCTTAGCGAAGTCGAATATGTAATACTCTAAAACTGTAAGTAAAGTACGGTATTTACATCAAATTACCGTAGTTTAAAAGGATAGAATTCATGCAGCTACTATGGTTCATCCCAACCCACGGAGACGGACGGTATCTTGCAACTGCTACAGGCGGAAGGGCAGTTAGCTTTGCTTATCTGCGGCAGATTGCTCAAGCGGTGGATGACCTTGGCTACACAGGGGCTTTGTTGCCGACGGGTCGTTCTTGCGAAGATGCTTGGATTGTAGCGTCAACGTTGGTATCACTGACGCGGCAGATGCGTTTTTTGGTGGCAATTCGCCCCGGCTTGGTGTCACCTGGGGTAGCAGCACGGATGGCGGCGACGTTCGATCGCCTTTCTGGTGGACGCTTGCTGATTAACGTAGTCACAGGGGGCGATCCCGTAGAGTTAGCGGGAGATGGCTTGCATTTGGGTCACGATCAGCGTTATGAATTAACAGATGAATTTTTGACAGTGTGGCGAGCGATCGCTAGCGGTGAACAAGTCAATCTTCAGGGCGATTATCTCAACATTCAAGATGGGAAACTGCTGTTTCCACCAGTGCAAAAGCCCTATCCACCCTTGTGGTTTGGTGGTTCTTCTCCCATTGCCCAGAAAATTGCTGCCAAACATGTGGATGTTTATTTAACTTGGGGCGAACCACCGGCGCAAGTAGCAAAGAAGATTGCATCAGTCAAAAGACTTGCACAAGCAGAAGGCCGGACATTGCGGTTTGGTATTCGCCTACATGTAATTGTGCGGGAAACTGAGAGTGAAGCTTGGGATGCGGCGAATCAATTGATTAAATATGTAGATGACGAAGCGATCGCAAAAGCCCAAAAAGCTTATGCAAGGATGGACTCAGAAGGGCAACGGCGGATGACTCAACTACACCACGGTAGTCGAGAGGCATTAGAAATTAGTCCCAACCTGTGGGCAGGAGTTGGTTTGGTACGGGGTGGTGCAGGAACGGCCTTAGTCGGCGATCCGCAAACTGTAGCCGCCAGGATATTGGAATACGCGGATTTGGGTATTGAGTCCTTTATTCTTTCTGGCTATCCCCACCTAGAAGAAGCTTATCGAGTTGCAGAACTTTTATTTCCTCATTTGCCCTTAGCGAATCTACCCGCAGTAGAGAAGCAACATGTCTTGAGTCCATTTGGCGAGATTGTGGCAAATGAAGATTTTCCTCAGCAGCATAAACAGAAAGCTACATCCATATCCTAGTAAAGTTTAGGGTATTGGGGACTGGGGACTGGCGATTGGGAAAGAGTTTTCCTGGCCAAATGTCCCATGCCCATTAATACGTTCATTAGGAGTTTAATGAAATGGCAAACGTTTTGGCGATCGCAGGTAGTCCAACCCATCCTTCTAGAACTTACGGTGTTGTTGAATACACTGCTAAGCTTTTACAACAAGAAGGTTTGCATGTAGATATTATTTCAGCTAGGGATTTACCTGCTGAAGATTTAGTTTTTGGAAAATATGACAGCCCTGCCTTAGAAGAACCAAAAGCTTTATTAGCAAACGCAAATGGTGTGATTATTGCCACCCCAATCTACAAAGCTGCTTACACAGGAGTACTAAAAACTTTTCTCGATTTATTACCGCAAAAATCATTAACAGGTAAACCTGTATTACCAATTGCCCTTGGTGGGACGATCGCTCATTTATTAGCAATAGAATATGCTCTCAAACCTGTGTTATCTGAATTAGGAGCGCGGCATATTTTAGCTACTGTTTATGCAGTGGATAAACAAGTTCAACGACAACCTGATAATAGCGTCGTGTTAGATGAAGAAATTGACCAAAGGCTCAAAGACGTTCTCAAAGAATTTGTGAAAGCAGTAGAATACGATGCCGCAGCACCTCAAGAATTGGTTCATGCCAATTAAATAAACAAGTTTATACCTCCGTTTTTCGTAGCAGTGGGGTAATTCATACCCATCTGCTACCTTTCTCAAAAACTTAAAAATAACAACATGAATCAATTCAAAATTCAAAATTAAATAAAGGCACTCACAAGTAGTCGGACTGAAGAGTTGGTAATTGCATAGAGACGCAATTCATCGCGTCTTTGGAAAAATAAAAAGGTAGGTATTATATGACAGCAGTAATTTCTTCTGATACCATTTCTTTGTGAGGCTGCGCCAAATTTTTTGAACTTCTTATTTGTTTCTTTCTTTGCGCCGTACCCTGCGGGAAGCCGCTCCGCGTCTATGCGTTCTTTGCGGTTCGTTTCTCATATATGGCGCATTTTCATAGAGAATTGGTATGAGCAGAAAGCGCATGTGATTACTAGCGATGCTGAAGCGATCGCGATCGCTAACGAACTAGCAGCTGAATTTGTCAAACTACTCCTATGGGTGCGATAGAGTTGTGTGTACACTGTAGCCCTGAAGCAGGGAGAGGTTTTGATAGGGGTTCTTTGGAATCTATGAACTCACGTCATATTAATGGCAATGCGCTTTTTTGGTCAGGTTAGCCAGTAAATTAGATGTAGGGCGTAAAAAAATAAACTCAATGAAAGCGATGTCTAACGACAAGCCGCAAGACGTGTGCGCTTCTGCTCTTACATCTATCGTCGGCGAAGAAAATGCTGTTTGCCTTTGGCAAAATGTCGAACTAAATCAGCAAAAACGTATTCAAGAGGCTATAGCTTCTGGAAACCTTCCCAGTTGTATTGTCTATCCCCGCACCCAAGAACAGTTAGCCGCAGTCCTGGCCACAGCTTATAAAAACAACTGGCGCGTCCTGCCCTGTGGTAGTGGCAGTAAACTTTCTTGGGGTGGTTTAGCTAAGGGCATTGATATTGTACTCAGCACAGAACGCATCAACCAACTGATTGAACACGCCGTAGGTGATTTGACTGTGACTGTAGAAGCTGGGATGAAATTCTCGGATCTGCAAGCACTTTTGGCAAACTCGCGGCAATTTCTCGCCCTTGACCCCGCAGTGCCAGAATTGGCAACAATTGGCGGTATTGTCGCCACCGGTGATACAGGTTCTCTCCGACAACGCTATGGTAGCGTGCGCGACCAATTGCTAGGTATTACTTTTGTGCGTGCTGATGGACAAATTGCTAAAGCTGGGGGAAGAGTAGTCAAAAATGTTGCCGGATATGATTTGATGAAGTTGTTTACTGGATCTTACGGCACATTAGGAGTTATTAGTCAAGTAACTTTTCGACTGTATCCGCTACAAGAAGCATCAACAACGGTGGTGCTAACTGGTGAAGCTGAGGCTGTATCGCAAGCGGCTAATACTTTGCGGGGTTCGGCTTTAACACCAATCCAGGCTGATTTGCTATCAACTAAATTGGTATCCGGCTTAGGTTTGGGTAAAGGACTGGGATTAATTGCTCGTTTTCAAAGTATTAGTGAGAGTGTTAAAGAACAGTCAAACCGAGTTTTGGAACTAGGGCAAAAATTGGGTTTACATGGGGCAATTTATATAGATGGCCATGAAGCTAATCTATGGAAAAGATTGCAAGAACGAATACATTCTCCTATTGAACAATCTGTAATTACCTGCAAAATAGGAGTATTACCTACTGCTGCGGTGGAAATTTTATCTGAGGTTGAGTTTGGTTTAATTCATATCAGTAGTGGTTTGGGTTTGTTACAATTAGAGGATAAAAATCAGGTTTTGCAAATGCGCGATCGCACTCAAGCTCATAGTGGTTTTTTAACAATTCTGGCAGCACCAGTGGCGGTTAAAGAACAAGTAAATGTTTGGGGCTATACAGGGAATAGTTTAGAGTTGATGCGCCGGATTAAAGAACAGTTTGATAGTAAGAACATTTTAAGTCCTAGTCGGTTTGTGGGTGGGATTTAGGTTGAACGAACCGCCAAGGACGCAAAGGAAGAGGGGAAAAGGATTTATTATTATGCAAGTATCAGAAAATTCTGTTAATAAGACGGCTAGTTTAAAAAATTTGAAAGGGTTTGATGAGAGTCATCCACCTGAGCCGAAGTTGATTGATAGTTGTGTGCATTGTGGATTTTGTCTCTCGACTTGTCCGAGTTATCGGGTGTTGGGTAAGGAGATGGATTCTCCTAGAGGGCGTATCTATTTAATGGATGCAATTAATGAGGGTGAGATTGCTCTGAATACGGCAACAGTAGAACATTTTGATTCTTGTTTGGGATGTCTTGCTTGTGTGAGTACTTGTCCTTCTGGTGTGCAGTATGACAAGTTAATTTCTGCAACTCGCCACCAAGTTGAACGCAATTATCCCCGGAGTTTACCAGATAAATTAATTCGACAATTGATATTTTCTCTGTTTCCTTATCCCAATCTTTTACGAGTTTTATTAGTTCCGTTGTTGGTTTATCAAAAGTTGGGTTTTAGTAAGTTAGTTCGCGCTACGGGTTTACTGAATAAAATATCTCCCCGTTTAGCAGCAATGGAATCTATTCTGCCAGAAATTACTCTCAAATCTTTTCAAGATAATTTGCCTAGTGTGATTCCCGCTAAAGGTGAAAAACGTTACCGCGTTGGGGTGATTTTGGGATGTGTGCAACGGTTGTTTTTCTCTCCAGTCAATGAAGCAACAGTGCGAGTTTTAACGGCGAATGGTTGCGAAGTTGTAATTCCCAAATCTCAAGGTTGTTGTGCGGCGCTTCCCGAACACCAAGGACAAACAGAACAGGCGAAGGCTTTAGCAAGGCAAATGATTGATAGTTTTGCCAAAACTGATGTAGATTTTGTAATTATCAATGCTGCTGGTTGCGGTCATACTTTAAAAGAATACGGTCATATATTAGAAGATGACCCACAATATCGGGAAAAAGCGAAGGATTTTGCAGCTAAGGTAAGAGATGCTCAAGAATTTTTGGCAACTGTTGGGCTAACAGCGAAACTATCACCATTGACTGATAAAACTTTGAATTTAGTTTATCAAGATGCTTGTCATTTATTGCACGGACAAAAAATTAGTGTCCAACCGCGTCAGTTATTGCGGCAAATTCCAGGGGTGAAGTTGAGAGAACCAATAGATGCAGCTTTGTGTTGTGGCAGTGCTGGGGTTTATAATATGTTGCAACCAGAAGTTTCTGAAGAATTGGGTCAGCAAAAAGTACAGAATTTATTGAATACTGGTGCAGAGTTAATTGCTTCTGCTAATCCGGGGTGTACTTTGCAAATTACTAAGCATTTGCAGTTGCAGGGTAAGAAGATTTCAGTTATTCACCCGATGGAGTTGTTAGATTATTCAATTCGGGGTGTGAAGTTGGAAGTTTGAAAAATACAGCAGAATTCAGAATGGGCTACGCCCCGCTGCGCTAACAGAATTCAGAATTCAGGAATAAAACACGCTCTTTATAACTAGGTAACAAACGAATAGTTATATACCTGACTTTCCTTCAAATGTGACTTTTCACGGTATCTGGAAAACCTCACTTCCAAACCTCTCTCCTAAAAGGAGAGAGGTTTGGAATTCTCCCCATTCCCTTGTAGGGAAGGGGGCTGGGGGGTTAGGTTTTCCACATGATCTGAATTGTCAGCCTTGAAATCTGCTGTAAATATAGATTTACCGTAGGGTAGCACAGCTATGTAAATACGGTTCGCTTAAGGTTTTTTGGTGAAAATTCTATATCGCAAAGACGCGATAAATCGCCGTCTCTACAATAATCGAACTTTCGTAGAGACGGCTATTTATCGCGTATCTTGTCAATTTTATTTATGAATTAGATGATTTATCCTGCTTTGCTTTTTTGATTAATTCTATGTAGATATTAACCTCATTTACTTCTAAATCATGTTCAACTCTAGTTACTTTCCATTTCTCCTTTTTTAGGTAAACTTCCTCTCCTATTCTGGGAACAAATTGTAAATCATAGAACTTTTTAACAAAATCTTTTTGATTTTCTTCCCATATGATTACTTTGGCTACTTCTTTGCTCATTGGTTATCCTTTTTTGTTACTAAATAAAACTCAGTACTTTGATGACATCCATTAGGCAAGTTTATCTTACTAATTCGACTCAATAACGTAGTTAAAACCACATTATTTATTAACACTCATTTACTCTGTATTTTATTAACTCTAAATTCACAGTAAAGATACCCAAGTTTTTATAAAAACAATCTTATTTGCTACCCTTCGAGTTCTATAGCAGTTCTAAATGAATCGTGAAAAATATAGATAAGGAAACGAACCGCCAAGGACGCATAGACGCGGAGCGGCTTCCCGCAGGGTAGGACGCAAAGGTAAGAAATAAGAAATAAGAAATCGAGCAGAACGCGGACATTCCCAGATTGAGTAATCAGGATGAGCGCAGTCTCATCAGGCGTAGGCCTGTTTTGAGGTATTCACTTGTGAATTCACAAGCCCTAACTAAGCTGACGCTATAGTTAGGGTACTTCATTTACAACAACTTATCTGGTGTAATTGGCAGGTCACGAATCCGTTTCCCTGTAGCATGATAAACTGCATTCGATATGGCAGCCGCTACGCCAACAATGGGAAGTTCTCCCAGGCTTTTAGTTCCTAGTGCATTCACATAAGCATCTTCTTCTTCAATAAATTGCACTTCCATATTTGGTATATCTGCATGAACGGGAATTAAGTAGTCTGAAAGATTGGCACTAACTATTCTGCCTTGATTAGCATCCATTACGGTTTTTTCCATCAATGCCATGCCAATTCCCCAAGTAATGCCACCAACAACTTGACTGCGTGCTGTCTTCAAGTTGAGAATTCGCCCTACACTATAAACGCCTACGCAACGTCTGATTTTGATTTCTCCCAAAAGTTCATCAACGGCGACTTCTACAAAGATGGCGCCAAAAGAATGTTTGGCGTATTTTTTACTCTCTGGGTTGGGTGAGGTTTGTTCTGTGACTTCTAAACTTTCTAATCCCTGACGGCGCAGAATCTCGGTGTAGCTGTCTCGCTGAGATGGGTTTTGTTTTAAAAATATTTGCCCTGAGTCAACTGTAATATCTTCTACTTGAGATCGATACAGAGGGGAATTTGGATCTACGATCGCCATTTCAATTATTCTATCCCGTGCGGCGATCGCTGCTTTATGCACCGCCGGAGAAACACTGCCGACTGTAATTGAATTGCCTGTAACAGGTGCTTTAGGGTAATTGCTATCACCTAGTTGAAACTGCACTGGCAAGCCTAATGCCTCAGCAGCTACCTGACTCATGACTGTATAAGTGCCTGTACCGATGTCTTGAGTTCCAGTTTGGACTTTGACTTCTCCAGTGGCAAAAATTTCGACTTTCACCGATGCTGAACCAGAGTTGCTGGGAAATGTCGCACTCGCCATTCCCCAACCAATCAAAAAATCACCTTCTCGCATGGAACGCTTAACTGGGTTGCGTTGTGACCAGCCAAAAATCTCTGCCCCTTTTTGATAACATTGTTTTAGGGATTTACTCGACCAAGGTAATCCTGTATGGGGATCGATATCTGCATGATTTCTCAGTCTGAATTCAATAGGGTCAATATTTAAGGCAGATGCTAGTTCATCAATTCCTGACTCTAGGGCAAACATTCCTGGTGCTTCTCCCGGCCCGCGCATAAAGGTTGGTGTGCCGGCATTGATGCGTCCCAAACGATATTTCACTTCCAAATTTTCACAAGCGTACATCATCGTTGTTGGCGCACCAACGGGTTCCACAAAGTCATCGAATTGAGATGTTAAGGATGTGCCGGTGTGAGTAATGACTGTTAGTTTACCTTCTTTGGTTGCGCCTAACGTTAGATGTTGTTGAGTTTCGGAACGGTAGCCGCAACTAGTATACATTTGCGATCGCTCTAAAGCAACTTTCACTGGTCGGTTAACTCGTTTGGCAGCGATCGCTGCGAGAATAGTATGAGACCTGAGCAGTGCTTTACAACCAAATCCTCCACCTAAATATTTGGAGATGACGCGGACATTTTCCTGGGGAATATTCAGAACAGATGCGATGCCTCGTTGGGTTGCAGAAATGCCTTGGGTGGTTTCATATAATATCAAATTATCCCCCTCCCACATCGCTATAGTTGCAGAAGGTTCTAGGGGATTATGATGTTCCATCGGTGTGGTATAAACTTGCTGCACGAGAATATCTGCTTGTGCTTTCCCTGATTCTATATCTCCTCTGGTAATTTTACCTGGCATGATGCCAAAAAATATTGTTTCCGGCTCAAATATCTCTGCCTGTGCCAATGTCATTGTTGGCGGTACTGCTTCGTAGACAATTTTGACTAAAGCAGCGGCGGTTTGGGCTTGTTCTAAAGTTTGAGCAACTACAATTCCCAGGTGTTGACCATTGTAGTAGATGTTATCGTCTTTCTGGGTTGGCTGAGTTTCTTGGCGAGAAAAGAAGGGTATTTTAATTAACGATGGTGTTTGCTCATAAGTAATGATATCTATGACACCAGCAACAGCTTTGGCGGTGGATGTATCTATTTCAATAATTTTGCCATTAGCGATCGTACTTTGAAAAATTACGCCATAAGTTAAATTCTCTATGGGGGCGTCAGCTGTATATGCTGCTTCTCCCGTTACTTTCAATCTACCATCAACGCGATCTACCGATTTACCAATAATTTTACTCATATCATTGCTTTCCCTTTGCTGAAAAATTAAATTTGGTAGAGGTTTACATAAAATTGTGGCAAATTAAACTTTGAAATTTAAACCCATCAGTATACAAAAATTTGTTATACCAATTCTCTGTAAACTTGCACTGAATAGTCACTCTTTTACTCGCAACCAGACTAGAATTGTCTTTCTTTGCGGTACGTTCAATAAAAATTAAGCTAGCTTAATACGGTGGTGCTGATAAACTCCTAACCTCTAAGCGAAGCATTAAAATCAGGCTGAAGTTTTATATAGCCTCATACATAGGACTACTATAGGACTAGTATTTGATTTTTGAAATTACTCGTAGAGGCAGGGAACAGGCAATAGGCAATAGTAAAAAGACAGGTCAACCTGTACTGGCTTTTTTCACGTAATCAAATATTAGTCCTATATTTGATTACCTCAAAAACTCGCCCTGAACTTGAAAAGCGTGATTCCTTAGTCCCTACTCCCACTTCCTGCTTAAATAGATAAGTTAAAAACTTAAAGCGGATTAGTATATAGAATTTGTATAAAAAATTATAGTTAAGAATTAATCATAGTTTGCAAAATTAATGGGTTTCTTATATCATGCTGCATATTGTAATCAATTGTGCCAAACTCCACTTGTAACATCAGGCGGTCTTGAGTAATTGGAGTAGTACCTTTGTGAAAACAAAACGGATCTTCAGCAAAGCCAAACCCTGCTTTGCCATAAATAGTCACTAATGATTTTGGTTGATAATAGCTAATAATCTCTTCATCAGTTTCACATTTAGGTAATAATAAATGTGAAAGTTTTTTCTGCTTGTGGCTGCCTCTAACACAAACGTGAGGTCCACCTGACGCATCAACATCTGTTAAATAAAAGAAAAATTTTAAAAATCGATAATCATCGATATCGTAGTGAAACATTTGAAATGTTTTCATCTTTTCAAAATTTGTTGTATCTCCTGCAAAAGTCCACCATAATTGATTAGATAAATGTACAGGTTTACACTCTAAATGCTGAGCAGCTATTGTCAATAGTTTAGGATCGTTTTGCAGCCTTTTAATAGCAGGGCAGAGTAAAGCTGTATTAAAATAGCCAGCTAATTTAAATATTTGACGATAATGCTTTTCTGCCGATTCTTTCTGATGATAAAAGAAGCCTAAATTTGGTTTATAATAACCATAGCAAGCATGAGAATGAGCAAAATTAGTTATTTCTTTGACTATTTCTTTTGGAAGATTAATACCCAAATAAAAGGCATTTTTATTCAGACTATTAACTACTACATCGACATCAATATCTGGAAATAAACTAGAGTTGTTATTTACATTTTTTTGATAAACATATTTATTTTTACGATTAAAAAAATCTCTGGTCAATCTTCCAATACGGAATCTAGAAACTTTACGCATTAACAACCAACGAGGGTTTTTAGTTAAACCTATATAATTTTCATAACAAATATTATATGGCAAGGGAAATTTCTCTTTGATTTTTTTTAGCATTATAAAAAAATATTACGAGTAAATATCTAGTAAATAGTTGTAAATTATTTTTCAAGTTAATACTAAAGTTTTACTTTCATCAACTTAATAGTTACTTAAATAATACTTCTATCTAATGTAAAACCAATTAATTAGAAAGCGAGGTAACTCGAACTCAAAGTTTTTGCTGCTGTAAAAAAAGCTTATGTATTTTCGCGCAGCAATTAGCTCATACCTGAAGACTTCGGCACTCAAAAAACATGTCTATAATTAAGTCCTCAAATTTACTTACAAAGACAATTCAGGGCTTGACAGCGAATACTCATCACTACTGAAATATCCTCTTAAGTTCTCGATCGGCTAATTGAGGGATAACAAATTTTTAACAGTAGTACCACTTTATCAGCTAGTTTTTTGCTTTACAATCGATGAGACAAATATTACAACCTAAATCATAGCCAATTAGTGATCTTGGTCACATTACAATTGTGACTAATATCACACTTACAATTATAATTGCTCTTTGATATCAAGTCGGGCTAATTAGTTATAATTCCCGAATCTATGCACAAAGCCCGAAAATCCCTCTCCTTTGACCGTCTACGGTCTTAATCAGAAGTCTTTAACGGGATACAATAAAGTGGTCATCAGAACCACATACAGCAGATTGCAGCTTGGTGAAGTAGAGATCATCGTAGGGCGACAATATTATTACCCCTATCCGTGTACTTCATTTACCTGAAAAACACTGTAACTGAACTCCAGACTTGAAAAACTTAAGCAGTAGTGTTACTCAACCCGCACAAGAAGTTGAAAGCCCACGAATTAAAACGCGTTTGACTAATTCAATTTTGAATTCATTGTGTGTTTGCGGTTTGGCTTCTTTAATTGCAAGTTCGCCTGCGGCTGTGAATGTAGCTGTATTGATTACTTTTTCTTTAAGAAATTCCTCAACTTCCCATACACGCCAAGGTTTAGGTGCCACTCCTCCAAAAGCGATGCGTGCTGATTTGATAATATTTTGTTCTATTTGTAAAGCAATAGCTACGGAAACAAGAGCAAATTCATAACTAGCCCGATCTCTAACTTTTAAATAATGAGATTTATATGCAAAATCTGGAATTTCAATAGCAACAATTAACTCTCCAGGCTGTAATAAAGTTTCTGTTTGTGGTGTTTCACCTGGCAAAAGATAAAAATCATGAATTGAAATTCGCCGTATTTTTTCCGCGCTTTGAATACAAATAACTGCATCTAATACCGTCAAAGCTACAGCTAAATCTGAAGGATGAACGGCGATACAATGTTCGCTAGCCCCAAAAATAGCGTGCATCCGATTGTAGCCTGTAATTGCCGCACAACCTCTACCTGGAGTGCGTTTATTACAAGGAAAAACTGGGTCACGGAAATATCCACAACGAACTCTTTGCAGTAAATTACCGCCGACAGTTGCCACATTTCGCAATTGCGGTGAAGCACTTTGTAGCAAAGCTTGGGTAATCACCGGATAACACTCTTGAATTTGGGGGTGAAAAGCTACATCACTCAATCTACAGATTGCACCAATGCGAATTCCATGAATTTGAAATTCAATATTTCCTAGTGGTAAACTATTAATATCAATTAATGTATTCGCTACTTGTACCCCATCTTTCATCAATCCCAATAAATCAGTACCACCAGCAATAAATTCCGCATTTTTGTCTTGTTTAATTGTGGCGATCGCTGCTGCTTGGGAAAAAACTTTAGCATAACTAAATGGTTGCATCTTTCATTTCCTCTAGGACATCCTGAATCGCTGCAATAATATTCGGATATGCACCACAACGGCAAAGGTTTCCACTCATCTTCTCTCGAATTTCTGCTTCAGATTTTGGCATTTCTTCTAATATCATCCCTACGGCAGAGATAATTTGCCCTGATGTGCAGTATCCACATTGAAAAGCATCATGGGTAATAAAAGCTGTTTGTAGAGGGTGGAGTTTGTCATCTTCTGCCAATCCCTCTATAGTAGTAATTGCAGCGCCGATGTGCATTACTGCCAATGTCATACAAGAGTTAATTCGCCGATTATTAACTAATACAGTACATGCACCACATTCACCGCGATCGCAAGCTTTTTTTGTACCCATTAAACCCAGTTTTTCCCGTAGTGCATCGAGTAAAGTTACGCGAGGTTCTAACTTGAGTGGGTAGGACAAATTATTGACATTTAGCGATAATTCTACTTCCTCTGAACTCAATATTTTAAATTCTTTGGTAAAAGAGTTTGAAGTGATTGCAGCTAAGGAATTTTCTTCCATATTTCGTGCCGATGCTAATAATTACATAATTACTTTCAGCAAAACAGTGCTGAGTCGCAAACGAGAATTATTACTCAGTACTCAGCACTGTTTTGTTAACGGTAATGTTCCAGAAAATAGGCTAAATAGTCAATTTAGAGGTGTTTTTGATAATATTCCTCTATGCCACCTACAGCTTTTAATAATGGCGAATCTAACGGTTCAATCCAATCCGCCACTTCACGAGCTAGACCAAGAGTTGAGACTCCTCCTGATGGTTCGAGTTGACCATTGAGTGCCTTACTTTTAATAGATTGTAAGGCATTAATGACGTTATTTAAACGTGGGTAAGACTCAGATTGCTTGTCTTTGATCATCTGTTCGCTAATTTCAGAAGCTCGATCGATTAGCTTGATAAATTCTTGTGTGTTGGTTTCCATAAATTTTACGGGCAGCTAAACTTTTCTACAACGATATTTCCTGCGTCAGACCATTTGATATTCGCATCTTTTGAATCTTTAATAAATGTTTGTTGACCACCACCTGGATAGCATTCTTTAGGAGTTTGAGGGCCGACAATGCCTTGATAAGTTAGGGTTCCTGCTGGCAAAGTTACTGTTAGTATTTGAGTGGCTTGATTACCCCATTCTTGATTGAGAGCTAGATTCTTGATTACTTCTACATTCGTGTTATATTTATCAGCTGTTAAATATCTGCCGTATTTGTTGTTACTGCTACTATAGTAGCGATAAAAAGTTTGGGGTTGCTCTAGTTTAACTTCCTTACACTCTGAATTGAGAAAGGTAATAGCAATATCAGCTGGCAGAGGGCATGAAGGACTAACTTCTTGGGCAAGGACTTCTGGTGGATTTATAACACGCGGCAATGAAGTGACTGAAAAACTCACAAAGCTTAAACCAATAAATATGGAAGCTGATTTAAATTTCATACAAACTCCTGTTCGGAATCATTTTTGAATACAAAAATAATACAGCAAGCTTTGTACCTGATATTAGGTTTTTTGAACAATGAAGGTCGATTTTGCGAAATTTACTGCCAAAATCGAGGTAAGGATATTGCATTTGAGTTTGTCAGATTGACAAAAATCCTATGTGTGTCCAATTTTTGTTACCACTAGCAACCGCAGGACAGATGATAACTGATTAGAACGCCAATTCAGAGTTGATTCTTCTGGAAGATTGACTAAAAAAGTATTTAGGAGTCAGAATAACGGCTGTAAGTCTGCTTCAAATGTCAGGTTGGGGAGCAAGCGGATTTATCGGTGGGGATATCCTAAATTCTGAATTCTGACTTCTATTATGAACAAAAATCTAACTCAGAAATTCTCTAAACCGATAGTAGAAAAAGTTGCGATCGTTGGCGCTGGGCCAGGCGGTTTGGCTACTGCCATAGCACTTCAAAGCCAAGGTGTTGACGTTCAAGTGTACGAAAAAGCACAAGAATTTCGTCCGGCTGGAACCGGACTAGGACTGGCTCCTAATGGGTTGAATTTTCTAGATGCGATCGCACCGGGAATAGTCGAAACCCTCAAAAGCTCAGGATGCCAAGTTAACCACACAGTTTTAAAGAATATTCACAAAGAAACAATCCGGACTAGTCAAACTAAATATTTAGAGCAATACGGACAACCATTATTGACTATTTGGTGGTATCATTTACAACAAATTTTAGCATCCAGACTGCCATCTGACATTATTCACCTCAATCATCGTTGTATCAGCTTTGACCAAGATGAGAACGGTGTCAAGATTTATTTTGATGGTCAAAAACCAGTATATGCGGATTTGCTAATTGGTGCTGATGGTGTCAACTCCGTAATTAGAGAATCTTTATTTGCTGAGGGTAAGCCTAATTATATTGGTAGTATGTGTTGGCGTGGCGTCATCAAGTACCACCACGAGTTATTTAACGACTATGAACTCGTTTTTGTCATAGGTAATAAACAGTTCATGTACATTCAGAATGTGGGAGGCGGCTATACCAGTTGGATTAGTCGCAAGTTTTCGCCTGATTACTCTCTTTCTCAGAATGCCGATGAGGTTAAATCTCGCATTCTCCAGGAATTAGCGGATTGGGACGAATCCTTTCGGGTGGTGGTGGAAGCGACACCTGCCGAGCAAATCTTGGAAGGGCCGATTTGCGATCGCCCACCGTTAACCCACTGGAGTCAAGGGAGAGTCACTCTCTTAGGTGATGCCGCCCATCCAATGGCACCAGCTATGAGCCAAGGAGCTAATAGCACTTTTGAAGATGCATACGAATTGGCAGAGTGTTTTTCCCACTCAGCTACTCTCGAAGAAGCCCTAACTAGCTACGAACAGCGGCGCATCGAGCGCACAAAAATTATTCAAGCTCGTAGTGCTGTGGGTGAAATGCGCTACTACGACGACACATTTACGTCTCCTAGTCAATCACCGCAGCGGCAAATGACGCTGAATGATGATTTTCACAAATGGGTGTACAGTTACAAGCCAACTGTAGTGAGTTAAATTTTTAGTCTGCTAAAAAAACAAATCATAATACTCCCCGTACCTCATACCATTTCACTTTAAAATCGATACAAATAGGCAGCAGAGGGGCAGGGAGCGGGGAGAAAGAATTTAAAGACTAATCATTTGTATCAGAATTTTCGTGAATTGGTATCAAGTACGGGGAGTATTTAGCTAATGATTGCGGCTATTGGGATCTAGCTGCAAGCTTGCAGACATGCCTCAAAATTTATGGATTCTGAGAAATGCCTGTGTAATTACGCAACAATTTCAAAGTCCATAGCGAGTACCAGAGTTGAACACAAAGCGATTTCAAACTCTCGCAACAAGAGGTTTTCAAGCCTCTTGCCTGTTTGCTGCTATAAAAAGCAAAAGAGGGAGATAAACTCCCTCAATTAATAAGGCAATGATTTAGTTACAAATAGTCAACAATTACAGACGCGCTGTTGGTAACATCGCTATTGGGTTAACAGCACCCTTGCCTGATGGATGAATTTCAAAGTGGGTGTGTGGCCCAGTGCTGTGACCAGTGCTACCCATCAGAGCAATTGTTTCTCCCTGACTCACCTGCTGACCAGCTTGCACCAGAATCTTGCTGTTGTGAGCATAGCGAGTCGTGGTGCCATCAGGATGGCGGATTTCAACGAGGTTACCGTAACCGCCGTTGTTCCAGCCAGCTTTTTCCACGACCCCCTCAGCAGAGGAGAAAACGGGTGTGCCTGTGGAATTAGCAATATCAATTCCTTTGTGCATTCTTCCCCAGCGCCAGCCATAGCCAGAGGTGAGAGTGCCCTTTGCCGGCCATTGGTAAGCTACGGATGAACTAGATGGAGGGGGTGTTGTTTCATCAATCACTCTAGGTAAATATTGATCCACTGCTGCCAAAGGTGGTATTGTCTGTGGAGCAACTGTAGTTCCGCGCAACTTGCCTAAGGAATCCGAAGCATTTACTGGTCTAGGAGGCGTTGCAACTCTGGTGCCAGATGGATTGCGAGGGGGAGTCCACTGACCAGCAGATCCTAGATTGGGTAAGAACTCTGGATTTATTGGCTCGTTAGCGGGTATGGTGGCACGGAATTGGGGCTTAATTGGTTGAGCGTAGTTAGCTCTAATAGGTGTCGGAACCGGAATTGGTATCGCTACGTTATTCGGCCGAGACACGGAGTTCGGTACAGGGAAATTATTCGGGGTAGAAACAGGAGTGAGTCTCGCAGCAGTGTTGCTTTCAGTAGCTGCGGTTGGCACTACTAAGTTCCCAGACTGTTGAGCGCGATATTTCTGCTGTAACCTCTGGATTTCTGCTTGTAAGCCCCGTAGACGGTCATTATTGTTATTGTTACCCCTAGCTACCCTATTTGTTGATTTGTCAGGCTGCTGGATTTCAACAAAGGCTCTTGGTACTGGGGTTTCACCACCCACGCCATAAGCTCTAGGAGCGATAGGAGCTGTTTGCAGGTCCATCGGACTATTTGTCTGAAGCTGGTTGTTCGCAGTTACCGGTGTAGGGACGGTAACGCTACTGTTGTCAGCAATAATTGACGATTGTGAATTGGGTAGATATGAGTTAGCACTACCAATGGTTACAGAGGAAGTGGCTTTGGAAGTATTAGTAGACTCTACAAAACTGGGTCTAGTCGCTACAGCTACCTCAACTTGAGCAGTTGGAATAATCAGCTTTTGACTGATTTGCAGTTGATTGGGATTATTGAGGTTATTTGCTTTAACTAGTTCTGATACAGATGTATTGTATCTGCTGGCGATCGCCGCTAGCGTATCTCCAGGCTTAACTTCGTAGGCTGTTCTGGTCGAGGACGCAATCAACGTTGTTGGTGTAGTTGATGCAATTCTGTCTTCTGTCTTCTGTTTTAACCTCGATATCAGCTTGGCTTGGCTAGCATCGCCAGAAGTCTCTGACTGCGC
Organism: Nostoc sp. CCY 9925; assembly: GCF_963920935.1. NCBI lineage: Bacteria > Bacillati > Cyanobacteriota > Cyanophyceae > Nostocales > Nostocaceae > Nostoc > Nostoc sp. CCY 9925. The sequence goes on from NZ_CAWUDO010000012.1 coordinate 51,915, forward strand.
TAACACAGTCTTCTCAACTACAGTATTCCCAATACCAGTTTGTGATAAATTTTCCGTTTCTCCAGACCGGAATTGTGCCAGACTCTTTCTTAAACGGTTCGATTTTTCTTGTAAGCGATTTAGCGCAAACTCTTGTTGTGCCTTAAGTTGTGCATTTATTTCACTGCTGGCTGTCCCAGATGTTGCCACTGTTTGTGGTACAGCTAATGGCAATACATTTGTACTACCAACAACACCATCAGCAATGGGATCGGATAGCTTGTTGACTGTTGGAAAGCTAGTCTCAGCTAAGTTATTGTTCGATCCCTGTGCTAATTTGGGCTTCGAGTTAGTGAGATTTTTCTCAACTGGTGTTGCTTGGGAAAAAGTTTCTGATGCAGGAACTTGTAAAGACGTTCCACTGGCCGCGACTTGCCATTTAGCTTCAAGCCCTGGCAACTGTGAGACTGCTGTTGGTTCCACGACAACAGGATTTTCCGGCACGCTCGGTAATGAGATTGCTTGGGATTCCAGCTTGGTGGAGGCAAATTTTACCTCAGTATCACGAACAGCAGGGATGGTTGAGGTTGCCTTTTGGCTGCCTACAGGCACCGCTGCTTGGGCTTGATCGCTTTGTCGAGTCACCAAAAGACTGGTTGCTCCCATAGAGATTGCCAAGCCAATCATGGCGGCTTTTGTCCGCACCCGACGGTTAACTTTTGGATTATTTAAATTTAGTTGCTCTACCGGGGCATCATCGCTGCTGGGGTTATTTTTCAACACAGCTTTCACTCTCTTTTTCAATGCTCGTTTCAAAGACGACCTCCTATGATCACTAGCGCTTAACTGACCTCGACTTTTCAGCTGGATATCTAGTCAATGATTTAGATCACAACGAACGATAGATCGAGATCACATTCACCAGAGATGCTTACGCAAGATTAACCTGCTTCTCTGATTTAGACAAGTTCACATGTGTTAGCAAAACTTAAAAATTGCTGTGTTTACTTGTCCGAACCACTCCTCACACCATTTAGGACGTTTTCTTTTTTCCCTTTATCCGCGCCTGTCTTGCGTCAATCGCGGGGACTTGGCAAATAGTTTTGTCAAGTCCATAGTCGCTGCCAGGAATTAAATTGCTGCGACTTTTGGAAAAGCGATGGCCCCTGCTGTAGATATTTTCAAGATATTTCTACACAATCCGTCTTCCCAACACGAGACTTTACGTTGATTATTCCCTAAAAAACAACCGTATTAACTATCGGCTAATTTTGGGGGCAATCTTAGGGACATTCGAGCAAAAATAGCCCAAATGCGCTATATGACTGAGTTTTAGGTCATTTGTTCCCCAATATGGAATGCTGCAAATTCATCAAAATCTATCATTCAAATTTGGCATTATCCCGAATTTTATATACAAATTTCTTATAATAAGCCTACCCCTCTTGTAAGTATCTTCCACTACAATTTGTGCAAAAACACAATTTTTGGTGTATTTTTTGACATTTATTCTGCCGTAACCCGCAAAATTTTTGCTGCCACAAATCACTCATCTGATTGGTTTTTGGAAAATAGTTAAGTAGATATACTTATAATAAATTAAGTACACAACTATTGTAAATACCCTAACTGACGATGGGTTTCAAACAAACCGATTGCCACACTCACTGACAGATTCAAGCTACGAACCCCAGGCTGGCTCATCGGAATATACAGAGTAGCGTCACAATAGGACAAAACTTCTAGTGGTAAACCAGTGGTTTCACTACCAAATAGCAACCAATCATCGGCTTGAAACTGAAAACTGACATAATTAATTTTTCCGGCAACGCTATAACCCAAGCATCTGCCTCCACGCTTGTGATGTAATGTTTTAAAGGCTTCTAAGGATTCGTGATAGTGCAGTTTGACATAAGGCCAGTAATCTAAGCCAGCTCTTTTGAGGTAGCGATCGCTAATTTCAAACCCCAAAGGTCCCACCAAATGTAACTCCGTATCCGTAGCTGCACAAGTACGAGCAATGTTACCTGTATTAGGAGGAATTTGCGGGTTAACTAAAACTACCTGAGGCATTATCCGTATAATTTACGTATTGTATAAAATAATCTCTTGCTAATATAAAATCTACCAAAAGGCAGAGGCTATTCATAGGTTTTGTTAATAATAATCAAGCATTCACCATCGATTAGATTTTTAAAACGAAGTGCAAACCCTCTCAGAACAGTACCTGAGAGCATATTTGGCTGAAATCAGTAAATATTAAATTTTATGTAAAGTAAGTGGTCGTTTGTGTGTTTTCGAGCAAGTATTGTCTGCTCAAAAATCTACCATTTGTTTGAAGACAGCTGTGGATTGGGCATCGGGGATTGGGAGTGTTGACTGTTGAGTTAGGAGTCATTCATTCTCCTTGTCTCCTTGTCCCCTTGTCTCCCCAATCCCCAATCGCTAAAACCTTCGGCTAGGCCAGTAGAGAGGAACACAATTTATCTTCGAGTTCGATTTCCCGTTCCTGGGTGGCAGTAATAGCCTGGGTGATGACGCACTGGCTGTCAAAACCGACTCTGTGTAGCTGTAACCACTGTTGGGCTTCATTGCCTTCGCGGAGGATTTTGTGCAAAGGTGAAAGGAAACAGCTAAAGCCTTGTTGTTTAGCGATCGCCCAAACATCTTTGTAAATTTGAGCAATCCAATCTCTAGCTGTGATACTTCTGCCATCTTGCCAATGGGTTAGCTGAGCATCAAGACTAGTGGTAGCAGCAGCAGTTTCGTTCTCAGCAGTCAGAGTAACGAGTTCTTCGGGAGAAAAGGCACTTTGAATTAATGGGTCAATGCTAGGATTTTCGATTATTTGTAACAGACGCGCTTCTAATAAGGCAGTAATCGCTAGTAAGGCGATGGGATCTGTGACTAAATCGCAAATTCGCAATTCTAGCCGATTTAGGTCGTAGGGACGCTGATCGCCATTTGGTCGCACTGATGCCCATAAATGCCTCACATTTTGCATTGTTCCAGCAGCAAGTTGATTTTCCACCCACTGGATATGATCGGCGTGACTGGCAAATAACGGCACATGGCTAGGGGTTTGCGGGAACAGACCCCAACGGGTAGAGTGATAACCAGTAGCTTTGCCATCCAAAAATGGAGATGAGGCACTCAGGGCTAAAAATAAAGGTGCTTCTAAACGAATCACCCGACACGCCCGCATTAATATTTCTGGGTCGCTAATACCTATGTTGATATGTACGCTAGCGGTGACTACCTTTGTGCCGTAGCTTTGCTCGATGTAGTCATGGTAGGGATTGGCTGGATCGGAACGTACAAAGCGATCGCTCCCACCCAAAGACAAAGTACTCCCCGGTATTAGGGTGTAATTGCCCAACCGATTGAGGTAGTTTCGCAGCATCCGCCTGGGACGCAGTAGGGCACATAATAAATTCTCGTAATTAGCCGATGGCTGGGTTATGTATTCCACGTTGCGGCTATCTGGCTCCCGAACAAATCCATCCAAAGCTGCAACAATTTTGTCGGAGAGACCAACGATTTCACCTTGAGGCGTGCCAGTATACATCTCAATCTCAAAGCCTTTCAATAAGACCACCTTGTTCTCCTTGGCTCTCTCAGCCTATAAATTGTATCGAATTAGACGAATCTCTGGATCTATCTTTAATCCAATCAAAGGTTAAGAATCATTGAATCGCCAATTCATCCAAAATCAGGACGACAAATTGTCAGGTTATCCTCTGGAAAGTTACTAATATTATTTAAGTATTAAATATATCCTAATTTATCTACGCATTATATAGTTATAGATCGTCCGTGTTGACTCAATTGCCTTACTTAAAACAATTAGCGTAGACTAAATACACTTTGAGTTATGGAGTTTTTTATTAGACATCGGCTGCTAGTTAGACACAAAAAGATATACCTTTAGCAATACCTTAGCGAATTTACAGTTGTCGTTTTGAGAGACAAGAACTCTACTACGGCAGCCCTATCTCTTAATACTCTTTTTTTGGCTAAGGTATTGTATGGTTAATCCCTTTCTTTGTCTTTCCCTGTTCTTATAACAATCCCTCCGATTCTGCGAATTTACGCAAACGCGGTAGACATTGACGCTGATAAAAACTGCTCAATGTCGGAATTGACAGCCCGAATTCCTCAGACAAGTCTCTCCAGCTAACTTCCGGGGGTAGGCGTTTAAGAATTAATACCTGACAATTCACATCTGGACGCCCTTTGATGTAAGTACGGCGTAGTTCTCCATCAGAGTCTGTCTTAGCCCAATTCTCCAAGTCTTCTAGAATTGGAGGTGCTTCGGGGGTAGCGGGCAGATTATCTACAGGATCGATGGTTTCACTTGTTCCGCCAGATGTAGACTGACGAATTCTCAGAGGGACTGTTGTGGCTTGTTCCCGGTTTTGATTCAGGTAAAAATCTTGTAGCCTCCGTTTTAGGTAAGCATTCAGCCAAGTGATCGGCGTACCATAAGCGGGGTCATATTTTTGACCTGTCAAACCTTCACAAACATTACGGCAGAAATACAACCAAGTTTGTTGTAGTGCGTCTTGATAGTAGGGAGTACTTTCCCTCCAGAGTCTACTTGCTGTCAAACGAATAATCTGTGTGAGCAGCTTCTGACGCTGAGGGCTTCCAGGTGGGTATCCACAGGCTTCGGTAACTAAGCGGCGTAGCTGTTCATCGAATTGAACCATGACAATCTTGAGGAACAAAGCAAGAATATCTTAGTATTGCGTATAACAACGCCTTAGAAAATTACCTTTCATCAAGAATTTAGGGCATAGGGTATGAGGATGAGGGAGATGGGGAAAAGGAGAATAACCCCTCACTCCTAACTGCTCACTCCTAACTCCTTACTCACTACTCAGCACTCCTAATGCCCAATCTTTTTAAGATAATCCGAACCAAGACAGTAAATTTTCCCACCAAGATAATCTCAGATTACTTACACTCAGTTTCATTTTGTTACGAATGTCTTGGATATTCCAGTTGGTTAGTTTAGCTAGAGTTTGCGCTTCTTGTTCAAAACGCTTGGGCAAAGAACGCTTATATTCTCTACCCGCCCGACATTTGAGTTCTCCTTGGAAGGGATGTTGCAAAACATAACGCCCTTGGAAAGATTCACGGTTACCAGTTTGTTGGAATATCAGGTCTTCGGGGAATTTGTCGCGAGTGTAGCGGACATGCAACCGAGAGATGAAGACATTACTGCTAGGAAAGGGACGACGAAAGTTCGGAGGGACAGGCACATTACTTCCAGAATTATCATCTAACCAAAATACACCTGCTTGCTTGAGTTCTTCTGTGGTTAGGGGATCGGCAGAACAGGGATCGCAATTACTCATGTCCCAAGCGTATTCCAAAAAACCAACTTTCTTGTTTTCTTTGGTGTAGGTAGTTTGAAACATAGATTTGTAAAATTCACCAAATTCATTTTTCACAAATAAGGGAATATTGGCATCGGAGGGGATTTTCACCGTTCGGTAATTAGTGATTTCTGCCTGTCCTTCGGGCGAGAGGACGTAAACAATTAAATCCTGCTCTGTGGTGGCATTAATCATACCCAAACGAATTGGCAGCATGAATCTGGGTGACTGGTAAGAAATTTGTAGCGGGCGAAGGAACTCGTAGCCAGATTTCTCGAATTTATCTAAGTTGACTTTAGCAACAAAGAATTTCATTGAGGAGCGGATGTAGGGTTTAAGTAACTGTTTCGCCCCTCTAGGAATTTTATAGCCATTGCGTTGCAGCCAAGTTTCCAGTCCGCCAGATTCTTTAGCACTGAGAATTACGATGTCATATTCACCGACGTTAAAACGTGCTTCTACCGTCACACCCAAACTAGCATCACCTCTGGCCCTACCTGACTCATTGCTGGCTGCTGGTGCTGGTGCTGCTAGTGGTCGGTCATACTCGTAAACTGGGGCACAAGGATCTGAGTCGAAGTATTCTACTAACCGCGGCGCACTAAACGCATCCAAGCGTTCGATAATTTTGGGTTCAGCAACGCGAACTTGCTCTTTTTGCAGCACCGTTGGTACTGGTACCACCATTGCAAAATATTTGACATCGCCCTGAAAATCATTTGCCATTGTTAGGACGGTGCGATCGCCATTCCGCGCCATTACCACCTGAGATGCTTTGTTATAGAGTTTTGTATCAGCTTTCGCCACATAAAATCCACAAAATGCCCAAGCTGCTGGCGCAAAGCAGAAAAAAACTACAATTGCCAATAATAATGGCGTCAAAAGTCGAAAAAATCTCATTTTATACCTCTGTATTTTGAAGTTAGGAGTTAGCAGTAGAGACGCGATTAACCGCGTCTGTACAAGAGTTAGCAGTAGAGACGCGATTAATCGCGTCTGTACAAGAGTTAGCAGTAGAGACGCGATTAATCGCGTCTGTACAAGAGTTAGGAGTTAGGAGTGAGGAGCTATGAGAATTCTCGCCATCTTCCTTATCCGCCTCATCTCCCGTTTGCCAAAAAAACCTTGGCGCTGACCACAGAAAATCTATCAGAATGGTCAATGGTGCAAGGATAAACAGTGCCCAGAAAACTGCGGTGGAAATAAAGAAATAATTTCGCAGGATAAAAGTTAATCCGGCAATGCAGATTGCCCAAATGACACGCCCGATTCGAGAATTGGGGATTGATCGCGGATCGGTGATCATAAATAGAGCGAACAACAGCAAAGATCCGCTCATCAATCGATGCCAGTAAACATCCCAAGTCCAACCCAGCCAGAGATTACGAATCCCTTCTAGTAGGGAGTATGCACCCAAAAAAGCTGCTGTCGTGTCCCAGCGACCAATTCGTTGCAAAACCATACCGCCAGTACCGGCAAATACTAGTCCATACCACCACTCTTCACCCCACTGTCCTGGTGAAACCCAAGCATCGCGAGTGAAAATCAAGGCACAAATAATGCCAAAATTACCGGGATTAAAGAAATGTTTATCGCCGACTCGAAAGATAAATTTGCTGGCGATCGCACTTGCTACGGCTATTACCATTGTTGTCCAATGGTCAGCCCGCAACAGCAAACTGAGTCCCAAAGAGGTAATTAGGGCACTGCGAAGATTTAGGCTTTGTTTTATGTTGTCCGCCAATGACCAATGATTAATGACAAATGACAACATTAATTGAGTTGAAAGACTTGTGGCGATCGCTACTGCAATCAATTCTGGTCGCAGTGTCCAGTCTCGTGTACCGATTCCCAACACTAGGAACAAGCCGAGAAATAGTATTTGGTAGTCTCGTATATCTTTGAGCAACATTACCCGTTTATTCAGGGATTCCCCGTAGATTTCTCATCAATTTAGACGAGTGTTAGCTCAAATAACATTGCCGTTACAGATTTTGTTACAAAATAAAGTAGTTGAGTCTTTGAACTCCCAAGTTTCGAGTTTTTATAGACTACCATTTAACCAAATATGCTTTATCGCCAGAAGCGTAGGCGTAGCCGGTCGCAGACATCGCAATTTCGCCAGCAACACCTACAAAAAGTTGTCAGCAGCAAAAAAACGCAAAATGCAACTAGCTCCCCTGTTCCCAATTTTCTATCGTATTCTCCAGCCGAGTTTTCCTAATTGCCTTTGGGTTGGCAATCCGTATTCTAAAGCGATCGCTTTGACATTTGATGATGGGCCTCATCCGCAATATACACCGGAAGTTTTGGCAGTTTTAGACCGCTACAAAATTAAAGCAAGTTTTTTTTGGTTGGGTGTTTGCGTCAACCGTTCGCCAGCCGTTGCCAAAGCTGTTAGCGATCGCGGACACTGGATCGGATTGCATGGTTACGATCATCGCTCTTTTCCCATGCTTTCCCCAAATGAACTTAACGAGAGTTTAGAAAAAACTCAAGTTGCCATCTATGATGCTTGCAATCTGCAACCCGAACAAGTACGGGATGTCCGCCCGCCCAATGGTTTATTTACACCTGCTACTTTAAAATTATTTTTTCAGTGGAATTACCGCCCAGTGATGTGGAGTGTTGTACCAGAAGATTGGGTGCGACCAGGCGTCACCACCGTGGTCAAGCGAGTTATGCAGCAAGTGAAAAATGGTTCGCTGATTGTCTTGCATGATGGTGTTTGTGGTGGACAAGATGTTGCTGCCATAATCGAAATTCTCATTCCTCAATTGCTACAACAAGGCTATGAGTTTGTAACTGTTGATACTCTATGGCAACGGTAAAAAATCTTTGATGAATACAATAGACCTCTTGCAAAAGTAACTTTTGCAAGAGGGGGGAAAGGGAAAAGGTTAAAGGGAAAAGGGTTTTTATTAGCCCTTTCCCCTTTACCCCTTACCCTTTACCCCTTACCCTTTTCCCCACTTCTGCAAGAAGTCTAATTTTGTGCTAGTTAACAGTAGTTACTACTATTAAAGGATGTTTGAAATAATTCGTAATTGAATTAGTTGATGATTTAAACCACAACTAATTCAATTACAAATTCAAATTTAAATCTATTTTCTAGCTGGGAATATCAACCTTTAGTAGCTAATATTCCCGCTAGTTTTGTTAATTCCTACAGTTGATTTGTGGCTAAAAAAGCTTCGACTTCGGCGGCTGTGGGTTGAGAAGCGATCGCACCTGCTTTAATGGTAGTCAGTGCTCCAACAGCACTAGCATAAGTAACAATGCGTTTTGCCGTTTCTGCATCCCGCAAGCTGTGGATACCATACTGCTTTAGCTGGTGGATAAATCCTGCTAAAAAGCTATCCCCTGCACCAGTTGTATCAACTACAGGAATGGAAAATGAGGGTAACTTGCCTTCGTTTTCACCTAAACAGTAAGTGCAACCATTTTCTCCATCTGTTACTAATACTCCTTCAATAGAAGCCAGACGGTAAGTTATGGCTCCCGGATCTGCGGTTTCAAATAGCCATTCAGCTTCTTCTTTAGAGAGTTTGAGGAAATCAACTTTATTAAATAATTCTGGAATTTTTTGATGAGCGATGTTTGGATCGTGCCAAAATACAGGACGCCAGTTGACATCCAGAATAATTTTCAGGTCGTATTGTTCTGCTAGTTCTAGGGCACGGTAAACTGCCTGTTCGCTTTCAGGATAGGCTAATTCCAAAGTACCCAAAACTAAAAAATCTGCCTCTTGAAACAGTGAATCTGGCAATTGCTTGGCTTGCAGGCGAGTATCAGCAAATTCAGAGGTATCATACTGACCAAATCCAGCGAAAGTGCGATCGCCACTCAGATCCCGCGTAACATAAACTTGCCGCGTTGGTGCTGTGGGATGGCGTTGTACCCCTGTTGTCTCTACACCCACATCTTGTAATAGCTTCACCAGTGCATTTCCTGGTTCATCTTCACCAACAGCGCCAATAAAGGCCGTTGGCGTCCCCAGTTTGACTAAAGCACAGGCTACGTTAGCTGGTGCCCCTCCTGGGTAGGGAGTCCAGGATTTTACTTCTTCCAGCTTTAGCCCCAATTGATCGGCTAAACAATCAAACAAAATTTCACCAAGGCACAAAACACGGGGATTGCTCATTTCATTTTAGATTTTAGGTTTCGATTTTGGATTACGAATTTCCAGTATAAAATCTACAATAATTGTTGCTAATCTGTCGCCAGTCCTTCATACAATTAAATAGCAATTTTTACTACTCCGATAACATATATATGCCCCTAATATATATTTTATTTGTTACAGTAATTCCACTATATTTACTATATAAATATGCTATATTTTTTACATCTGCACTTTGTTGGTTAAATTCCTGGCAATTTGAAATCGAAAGAAAATATTGACAATCGTATTACTGCTAACACTTGAAACCCCTACCAACAAAAGAATCCTCTAGAATTAGAAAGAGTGATTAAGTACATATACCAAGGGAGGATAGAAATAGTCATGGCTGGTGGCAAGTCTGAGACCCCTGTTAGTCTGTCAGACAGAGAGCTGCAAATTATCGACTTAGTGGCCGCTGGCTTAACTAACCAAGAGATTGCAGTCAAACTGGAAATTAGCAAGCGTACAGTTGATAACCATATCAGTAACATTCTCACCAAGACCGAGACAGAAAATCGAGTAGCTCTTGTTCGCTGGGCTTTACAGTGGGGCAAAGTCTGTTTGAACGATGTCAATTGCTGTTCTCTACCTAAGCAGATCGAATAAACAATTGACTCGTTGTAACACGGTTTATCCGGTGTAGTATGCTAAGCCAATATTGAGTTTTACTCATTACTCCTCTCCTCACACATTTCTTACAGTGTGAACACTCTACCAAAAGCTCCGAGTCCTTGACTCAGCAGGAATTTATGTTGGTGCAGCCAGCTGACCCTCTGGACTCGGAAACTGTAAAGATCGGAATTGCTTAACATTAGGGACTGGGGACTAATGACTGGGGAATAGGGAATACGGAATAAATATTTAGGAATACTTTCCCAATCCCCAATCCCCAATCCCCAATCCCCAATCCCCAATCCCCAATAACAAAAATTAGCAACAATTCAGTGGTGCAAGCGCTACATTTGAAAGAAATCTATGTTGCTCCATCGGCTTGGAGAACAGTGTTCCGATGAATACTTCTGCTTCTTTTCAAGGTGGCTCGTTTCCCTTGGAATTTTTTAACTTTGATTGGACGACACCTCTATCGGGGAAAGTTCCAACTTCAGAATCCCAACCCTCAGACTTTCCATATTCCACACAAGATGCTGACTTACTTAGGCAATTGTCGTTCATTCCAGGGTTGAAAGAAATTTTGATGCTGCGGCAAGTTCACGCCCTAGAACATGCCACTGTTTGGGTTCTGAGCGAATCAAATAATGCATACCACACCACAGGAGAACCCAATAAAGTTCAACTAGATAACGAACTATTAGGCGGTCTGTCTACGGAGCAGGGATTCTACCTGTATGGTGAAGTAAATATCAGTGATTTGCGCCGTGCAGTCGCACTTGCCCGACATCGCATCACCACTGGAGAATGGGATTTGGCTGTACATCCTCGTTGTGGCACAAATTTATCAGTAGCAATGCTCTTAACCGCTGGATTAGCTGTGGGTGTACATCTGTTGCTACCATTCCGACCAATCGAGCAACTTGTAGGTTTGGGGTTAGCCGCAACGACAGCCGCTGAACTCGCACCTGATTTAGGTTCTATGGCACAGCGTTACTTAACAACTGCCATTCCTTTTAACCTAGCAATTGAAAACATTATCCGTACACGCGACCTTTGGGGGCGTGAGGCACATTTTGTAAAGCTAAACTGGCAAGAATGAAGAGAGCAGAGGGGCACGTGGAGAGAGAGGGGGAGAGATTTCTTCCCCATCCTCGCACACCTCCCATGCCCCCTGCCTCTTCCCATGCCCAATGCCCAATTCTAAAAAAAATTATGAGAAAACTTTACTTCTTGCTTCCTGGTACAGATGGGAAATTTGCCTGTGGTGGTCTTTGGGCAGAGTTAAAAACAGTTAATCTGGTTCAGCAGGTTTGTAGTGCTGATGTTGTAACTTATCGTCAACGGGAAAAAGGTAAGCTTTTCATTGATGATTTGCTTCAAGAAAAAAATCTCAATGATGTCATTTTTGTGATTAATTGGGGATTTGATGTAGCTCAACTTGTTCCTAAACTGAAGCAATACAATGTTGTTTACCACGCCCATAGTGCAGGTTATTCCTTCAGCTTACCTGCGAGTATTCCGATTGTTACTGTTAGTCGCTATACAATGGGATATTGGGGAGAAAAATCACCCAACTCTTTGATTTATTATTTACCTAATCAAATTTCTGATGGCTTTCAAAATGTAGGTCTAGAACGAGATATTGATGTTTTAGTTCAGGCTCGCAAATCTTCTGAGTATTTAATCAAAGAATTGATTCCAGCGTTAAAAAAACGTTGTAACGTATTCGTTGTTGATTCATATATAGAGGATTTACCTGCACTATTTAACCGGGCTAAGGTTTACCTCTATGATTCGGCTGAGTACTGGGCACAACAGTATGTTAGTGAAGGATTTGGTCTGCAACCAATGGAAGCCCTTGCCTGTGGATGTCAAGTATTTTCTAGTGTCAATGGTGGATTGTCGGATTACTTAGATCCTGGGTTTAATTGCTATAAAATTGCTGGATATTCACAAGAATATGATGTGCAACGTATTCTGAAAGTGGTAAATTCTCCAGAAGCGTTTAACTTGGATGAAGAATTTTTCGCTGAGTATCGATCTGAAAATATTCTTAAACGTTTACAAGTGATTCTGGATGAATTAAATGTTTTTTTTGACCACAAAATACACCAACCATCTAATATTAAAAGCTTGACGAAAATACGTATGACTAAATTATTTGTGCAGAGGATATATGGTAAGCTAAGAAAAAAATATTTTAAGTTGAAATAAACTAACCGCAGAGGCGCTGAGAACACAGAGATAAGAGAGGAAATTGGATGAGTAGGCGATTATTGGTGACTGGGGGGGCGGGGTTTATTGGAGCAAATTTTGTACATCATTGGTGTCAGGTTTATCCAGATGACAGGGTGGTGGTATTGGATGCTCTTACTTATGCAGGGAATCGGTTGAATTTAGCGCCCTTTGAGGGAAAAGAAAATTTTCGGTTTGTGCAGGGGGATATTTGCGATCGCCCCCTCATAGATCAGTTATTATCAACCGAAAATATTGATACCATCGCCCATTTTGCTGCCGAATCTCATGTCGATCGCTCGATTATAGGCCCTGCTGCTTTTGTGCAAACTAATGTGGTAGGAACTTTCACTCTGTTAGAAGCTTTTCGCCAACATTGGGAAACGCAAGCACAGCCATCTGATTATCGTTTTTTGCACGTTTCTACTGATGAAGTCTACGGTAGTTTAGGCCCAGATGATGCAGGTTTTTCTGAAACTACAGCCTACGCTCCCAATAGCCCCTATTCAGCTTCTAAAGCTGGTAGTGACCATTTAGTGCGTGCTTATTACCATACATATAAACTGCCGACAATTATTACAAATTGTTCTAATAATTATGGCTCGTATCAGTTTCCGGAAAAGCTGATTCCCCTAATGTGTATCAACACTTTGATTGGTAAGCCATTACCTGTTTATGGCGACGGGAAAAATGTACGGGATTGGCTTTATGTCGGCGATCATTGTCGGGCTTTAGATGTAGTAATTAATCAGGGAAAGCCAGGGGAAACATACAATATTGGTGGCAATAATGAGGTAGAAAATATTAACCTTGTAGAACTTTTATGTCAAATGATGGATGAACTAGCACCTGATTTACCAGTGCGTCCAGCAAAGCAGTTAATTACTTTTGTCAAGGATAGACCTGGACACGATCGAAGATATGCAATTGACGCGAATAAGATTAAAACTGAGCTTGGTTGGACGCCTTCGGTAACAATTGCTGAAGGTTTACGTTTAACTGTTGAGTGGTATCTCACTCATCGTGATTGGTGGGAACCTCTGTTATCTGCGGAATATCAAGTTTATTATCGCAAAAACTATTCTGTAAAATGACTTCTCAAATCTCAATCCTTTGAATCAGGTACATCGGTAGGGGCGCACAGCTGTGCGCCCCTACAATATCTGTGTTGACGTGTGGTTAGTTATTTGTTTCTGTACCTTAACCATGTGGGAAGCACTATAAATTAGCTAGCTGCCGCAGTTTCTCCAAATAATGACTATCCTTGAATAGTAAGGGAATCAGATTAGCTAAATTGCCAGCAGGTGTCAGATGCTGCAAGCAGAACAGATATTACAAGACCGTTATCAGATTCAACGCCAACTCGGCAACAATGGAATTCGTCAAACTTGGCTAGCAAAGGATTTACAAGCTAATGATGGCGATAATTCCACTGTTGTGGTTAAACTTTTGGCTTTTGGCGGTACTGTCCAGTGGGATGATTTGAAACTTTTTGAGAGGGAAGCACAAATTCTCAAACAGCTAAATCATCCCCGAATTCCACAGTATATTGATTATTTTTGTATTGACGATCGCACTCTCTGGTTTGGCTTAATACAAGAATATATTCCTGGTGAGTCCCTCAAGGATAAACTTGCTATTGGCAAAAGGTTCAGTGAAAAACGAGCTAAAAAAATTGCCGTTGAAATCTTAAATATTCTTACGTATTTACATGAACTGAATCCAGGAGTATTGCATAGAGATATTAAACCAAGCAATTTAATCTGGGGCGAAGATAATCGCATTTATTTAGTTGATTTTGGCGCAGTTCAGGATAAAGCAGCAAAAGAAGGCGTTACTTTCACTGTTGTCGGTACTTATGGTTATGCCCCAATGGAACAATTTGGTGGACGTGCGGTAGCTGCTTCGGATCTTTATGCATTGGGGGCGACTTTAATTCATCTGCTAACTGGTATCTCCCCATCTGATTTACCCCAGCAGAATTTACGATTGCAATTTGCAGACCGAGTTAACCTCAGTCCCAGTTTTATCAGTTGGCTAGAAAAATTGATAGAACCTGCACCAGAACAACGATTTACTAGTGCCCGCCAAGCATTGAAAGCTCTCAAATCTGGTTTAGTTGTCAAATCTGCAAACAAATATCAGCTTTTACAGCCAAAAGAAATTATCAACAATTCTGGATGCGGTATCAACAATCAAAATGAAACAGTCCCAGAGGAAATTCTCGGTTGGAATTGGGGGGCATTTCTCATGCCTTGGTTATGGATGTGGACTAACCAAGTGTGGTACGGATTGTTCTGTTTTATACCCCATGGTTGGTGGGTAATGGCGATCGCTCTTGGTGCCAAAGGCAATGAATGGGCTTGGAAAAGTAGACAATGGCGCAGTATTGAACACTTCAGAGCACATCAAAGAGGCTGGGCGATCGCTGGTATTTTAATTGGTGCGCCCATTAGTATTATGTTGTGGCTGAGGGCGATCGCTTTACTCGAATCTGCGTTTTAGTTGGGCATGGGGCATTGGGCATTGGGAGTGTGGGAGGTGTGGGAGGATGGGGAAGAAATCTTTCTCCCCCCACTTCCTGATCTCCCCATCTCCTTCTAACTGCTGACTTGAGATTCAACTACACCTATGGGACAAGAAACGCTTGTTCCTCCCAAACCGCAATACCCGTTGGGATTTTTCGCTAAGTATTGCTGATGGTAGGCTTCGGCATAGTAAAACTCAGGGGCATCCAAGATTTCTGTGGTAATCTTGCCATAGCCTGCGCTGGTAAGGGCTTGCTGATAGGCTTCCAGCGATGCTTGTGCTACCTGCTTTTGATTTTCAGAGTATACATAAATTCCCGAACGGTATTGAGTGCCAACATCGTTACCTTGGCGCATTCCTTGGGTGGGATTATGACTTTCCCAGAAGACTTTCAGCAGTTCGGCATAACTAATCACTTTCGGATCAAACACAACTAACACTACTTCGTTGTGTCCGGTTCTTCCACTACATACCTCTTCGTAGGTTGGATTTGGTGTCAAACCAGCAGCGTAACCCACTGCGGTGGTGTAAACTCCTTGAAGTTGCCAGAATTTGCGTTCTGCACCCCAAAAACAGCCTAAGCCAAACAACGCTTTCTCTAATCCATCAGGATAAGGAGGTTTTAGGGGATTTTTGTTGACATAATGATTAGCGGGTACTGACATCGACTGTGCCCTTCCTGACAAAGCTTCTTCAGGCGTGGGCATATTTTGTTTTTTGCCAAATCCAAATAGTGCCATTGATTTTGACTCTGAATATACATCTTTACCTTATTTAATATTGTAAAGATTTTGGCGATCGCTTGGGGTTTTCTCAGAATCCTCACTGGAGGCATAGCAGTGAACTAGCTACTGGGGACTGGCGATTAGGAAAGAGTTTTCCCACTACCCATCCCCAGTCACTTTTACGGAAAACTTAGCATCACAAAATACTTATGGATAAAATACCAAAAATTGACCGTCAAAGGGAGCATCAAGCGAACGAACGTACTTTTTTAGCTTGGCTACGCACTTCTATTGCATTAATTAGTTTTGGAATCGCTATTGCCCGATTTGGTATATTTTTGCGCCAGCTTAATGTTGCCATTACTCAACAAGAAACTCAGGTAAATGCATTAACTAAATCAGAAAATTTGGGTCTGGCTTTAGTAATTTCTGGAATTTTCACAATTGTGTTAGCTGCGTGGCGATACAATCAAGTTTTTTGGCAAATTGAAAAAGGAGACTATAAACCAAATAGACTAATTGTTTGGTTCATGACTGGAGTAGTAATTCTTTTAGGACTCTTCTGTATTCCTTTGATTCTATGGCATAATAAAGTGCCTGTTCGTTATCCTATTCCAAATCAACCGCAGCGATTAAGTTGGCAAAAATCAAATTCAAAAATAAATATTAAAAAGTTGGTAATTACTAATCAGTATAAGAACATATTTTTATTGTTTAAATCCGTTATTAAATAATATTTTGTAGAGACGGCGATTTACCGCGTCTGTTACCTACAACGAACTCTAACGCGTCTCTTATCCTAACGAAACCGTATTGATAGTGAAGACGCGATGTGAAGACGCGATGAATCGCGTCTCTACAAATGGTTTATTTTTTGTATTCTTTATTTCAAATTGGTATCACTTTAATTAACACTAGTTTCAGAAATAACTGTGACACAGGCATTTACTAAGGGTAACAGCGGTCCTAGTTGCTCTTGTCCATTGACGGCTAAATCGCTGTGACACAAATAAACTCTTTTGGATACACGAGATAGCAAATCTACTAAAATTCTGCGTAGTCGTTGTTGTTCTGCTAATTTTTCATCTTCTGCTGTCCAAGGTTCGCCTAATCTGTCTTGTAGGAAAAACGGCGCCCCAAACAAGGTCGCTGCACCACCTTTAGCCCATAGAGGTGAACCAGCATCGAGCCAAAAATGCCAGCGGTGCGATCGCCTACTAGCTCGATATTGAAATATAGTTGCTAGGGTGACAGCTTTTCTGGCTCCACCAATAGGACGCACCGGATAGGGGTTGGCGGTAATAGTACCACGTCGCAATAGTTGGATGAATTCGGTAATAGTAGCGGCCGAGGGAGATGAAGAAGAGACGGAGAGGGGGAGACGCTGTGACAAAGAACTCTCCGCGTCCCCGCGTCCCCGCGTCCCCGCGTCTTCTTCCCCTACTCGCCCAGAAGATGTTTGTCGTAACCTGGTGTCGATTTCCCAGTAGTGTTGGGCGGTTTCTAGTAATTCCCGCAATGCTGCTAGTTGTTCGTAGGGAAGATTGCTACCATTCCACAAAAAACGCACAATTGCCCTATCTAAAAGGGAAATAGGACTGGGAATTAAACGCTGTTCTTGTTGCGATCGCTGTTGTTCTAACCACTGTAATATTTTGTTATAAGCTGTGGTAGCTGCATAGCCGATTCTATCCCAGCGCTCGAAGGCTGACACTGATAGCAAGTTGGGGCGGTCGGGGTGGGGTACAAAGCAGTAATCTGCTATTAAACCAGCGCGTACCGGATCAATATCCGTAGAGACGCGATTGATCGCGTCTCGATTGATCGCGTCTCGATTGATCGCGTCTATGCTTTCTGCTGGTTGTTGTTTCCTGCTCAAGACAACCAGCATTTCTGCCACGGCATCCCGATCTACTAGGCGTCCCAAGCCGGGATAAACTAGTGCCAGCATGGTGAGCAATGCACGAATTACGGGTGAACTAATTAGGGGGCGTTGGTCGTTAAGGGATTCTACTTGGATGTTTTGCTTGGCGAGAATTTCTACTAGGGTATAACGAGCGATCGCATCCAAACCTGGTGCTATAATCGCTACTTCTTCTGATTCCACTTGCTGTGATTGGATGGCATTGGCAATCACTTGTGCTGTTTGCCGCAATAATTGAGCGCGGGAGGTGGTTTGAATTGAGTGTACGATTTCAGGTAAACTCAATGGCATAATTGACTCTGTGACTAATTCCACCATTTGTGTAGCCAGTTGTTGTCCTAGCGACTCTGGAGGCGGCCCGGTCAAGGTTTCTACCCGACAACGCTCTGCTAAACCTTCGAGGTAGTTTGGGTCTCCTCCCAATCCCAATCGCACTGCACCATCGGGATTATAGCTAAATGCTCCTACTGCGCCTTGGTCTAAGAGCAACTCAAATAACAGACGCGCTACCCCAGGATAATCATCGACATCATCGGCGAGTACTGCTTGATAGCGTTTTGTTAAGTGCTGTTGGTAATTGCGATCGCTTAACAAATGCTGGCTATAAAGTTCAGTAATAATCCCATAAGTTAGTAACCCCCTCTCTAAACACCAGTTACGCCAATCTAACAGCAAAGAGGCCAAAAATTCCGGCTCTAAATTTGTACTATTTTCCCCCAGACCCCTAGCCAAAATCTGGGCAATATCTTCGCAAGGTGTACCACTATAGGCTGCTAATTGAAATAAGTCTAGGATGCGACGCACTAAACGAGACTCATTCATACCCGCAAGACGTAAAATTTCTTCGTCTAATTGGGAACGCCATAGTTTAGTTGCTAACTCTTGTTCAGTTTCTGGCCGCAATCGTACCGGAAACTGCGCCTTGAGGTTCAATGAATTAATTAGCAATGGCCAAAATAAAATAACTTCATCCTGAAAAAAACCTAGCGGTGTCTTGGCACGAACCGGATATTTTCCCAAGGTAGATGTAACAATTCTATCACCTAATTCTCGACGATTATCATCATTGGCAGCTAAGACTAAAACTCCTGGTTCTGTTGGCTTAAGATATAAAAATTTAGGGACATTATCTGCTTTTTCACGTCCTTGTTTTTTAGTATAAAATGAGTCAGTATACGTATTTTTATGTTCTACCCAACTACAAAATTGCTCTATTAAGCGAGTTGTCTTACCACTGCGGCTGGTGCCAACAATCCAAATCGAATGAGAAACCACAAATTTTCTCCTTGTAGATTTGCTAGTATACCTCGTGCGTTAACTTAAGGTTAAGAATCACCAAATAATGCTGGATGATTGTCTGCAATGAAAAACTCTGTTTTTAGCCAAAAAATCTATTCTTTCTTACTTGCTGCTTATCGACGCTACTTACGGACTCCTGAACGTTCTTTAAATGAGGCTTATGATGCAGCATTAAAGATCAAGGAAATAGAAGACAAGCATTTTAATGGTAATAAAATAGACATTGGCTCAGCCATGTACAGTAACACTGTTATGGATTATTTTGAGTCAGACTTAAACAAGCTATTAAAAACTGCCAAAATGCGGCTTACAGAGTTTAGAGCAAGCCGTTGGTTTCTCGATGAAGAAAATCAAAAAGCTGCTGATAAAGCAGGCATAGAATATTTAAGTGCTTCTTTTGTTTTGGATAGGCTCAATTTTATCGATGGAGTTATCTCGAAATACACAACACTTCCGGAACAAATAAGTTCTAAAGCTGTAGTGGTGAAACCTCAAACTCCACCAGTTGACTCAGCAATTACTCCAGCTTTACCGCCTAAGATACCAACTAAAGATGTGGAGAAAAAATCCGATAAAAAACAAAAGGGTAAAACCGATACAATGGGAGTTTTACCCCGTTCAATTTTAAGTACTATCAGTCGTTTGCAAGTTGAACTAGACCCTAATTCTGAAGAAGAAGTAATTCAGAGTTTTCGTCAAGCTCAAAGAAGAACAATAATATCTATCAGATTTATTTTACTCTTAATTATAGTACCACTTTTGACGCATCAAATAGCAAAAGCTTTTGTAGTAGGCCCAGCTGTTGACCGATTTAGAACTACTGAGCAAGCGGAAGTATTCTTGAATTCCGAGATGGAAGAGGAAGCGCTGGGAGAATTACAAAGATTTGAAGAAAGAATCAAGTTTGAAAATTTGATTAGTAATGCACCTCCGTTGTCGCCTGAGCATATGGAAGTAGAATTAAAGCATAGGGCGACAGAGATTGCTGAAGAATTTCGCCGGGAAAGCTCTAATTCGATTAAAAATGTTTTCGCAGATATTTTCTCAGTGATTGCTTTTATCTGGCTGATGGTGACCAGCAAATCTTCTATTGCGGTGCTGAAAGATTTCTTCGATCATGTTGTCTATGGACTTAGTGACAGTGCTAAGGCATTTATTATCATTTTGTTTACCGATATATTTGTCGGTTTCCACTCTCCTCACGGCTGGGAAGTACTTTTAGAAGGTGTATCTCGCCATTGGGGATTACCAGCAAATCGAGATTTTATCTTCTTATTTATTGCCACATTCCCAGTGATTTTAGATACTATTTTCAAATACTGGATATTCCGATATCTAAACCGGATATCGCCTTCGGCGGTGGCTACTTACCGTAATATGAATGAATAGGGCATGGTGCATTGGTTCATCTGCTGAATAGAAACTTTTGTAAGCTATTAACACTAATGGTCTATGTCACGTTGCTTCTCTACCAGACGCACTCGCGTTCGCTCCGAATTCAAAATTAATAATCCCCATAAATAAATTTACGGGCTTGTGTTCTTTTGTGTTTGGTCATTCATTTTGATGGGTTACTGTTGGTGAATCAGGGGTTACACGCCATACCCCACAATTTTTCGCTATTCAAACAGACGTTGCAATGCAACTAATGATATTTTTAACTGAATTGATTAAACGTTTATATTTTCATGAAAAAGATACTTGTTGAATTAGTAAAATTTCCCAATTTTATAGCTATCACTATACTTGTAGTTCTGTCAATTTCTTTGTTGAGGATGCAATCTTTGGCAAATCCGGAACTCAGTCCGCCAGAATGTCGGGTGAAAAAGTGGGACATACCAGTATCGTTGACGGATGAAAAACAAAATATATCTACACAAAAGCAAAAAGCAGTATTAATCCAGAGGACGCCGATTACTTGTTGTCAGGGTGACGCTTCTTGTTTGGATGAGGTTATTTATGGAGAAATACCAGATAAAAAAGCATTATTGACAGCTATCGATCGCAGTTTAGAATACCTAAAAACTCAAGGGGCTGTGACTGCTTACCAAAATTATCAGGTGGCTGGAATTAGCCGCGATCGCGTATTCAAAAGTTTGCAAAGATTCCGCAAAATTTTATTAACAACTAATTCACCAACCGAGTTACATCAAGCCATAGAACGAGAATTTATTTATTACCAATCAATCGGTAAAGATAACAAAGGTGCTGTTTTATTCACCGCCTATTACGAACCGCTTTATGCTGCTAGTCGCGTCCCCACAGCAGAATATCGCTATCCTGTTTATCGATTACCTCCTGATTTTAATTCCTGGTCTAAACCTCATCCTACACGTCTACAATTAGAAGGAGCAGATGGCTTACAAGCTGCAAAAGGTAAATTGCGAGGTTTAGAATTATTTTGGTTGCGCGATCGCCTTGAACCGTATATGGTTCAAATTCAAGGTTCAGCCAAACTTCAACTAACTGATGGTACTCAAACAACTATAGGTTATGCGGGTAATACTGCTTATAATTACAAAAGTATTGGGCGAGAATTGGCGAATGATGGCAAACTACCGCTACAAGGTATGACCATGCCAATTATTCTCGATTATTTCCAAAAACATCCCCAAGAATTAAATATTTATATTCCCCGCGATCGCAGCTTTGTTTTTTTTCAAGAAAATCACGGCGAACCAGCCCAAGGTTCCATCAATGTACCACTAACAGCAGAGCGTTCTATCGCTACAGATAAATCTCTCATGCCTCCTGGTGCTTTAGCGTTAATTCGTGCTTCTATTCCCTTGGTTAATTCTACTGGAAACATGGAAGAACGGATTATTAGCCGCTATGTTCTCGACCAAGATACCGGAGGTGCAATTAAAGGTGCAGGTAGAGTCGATTATTTTTTAGGTACTGGTAAAATAGCAGGCGATCGTGCTGGCGTCACAGTTAGTAATGGGCAATTATTTTATCTATTACTGAAGTAAAATTTAGAACTCAGAATTCAGAATTTAGAATTAAATACTCATGTTTTCAGTTTATCTGTTATCTAGTTAATATTACTATTATTAATAAAGCTTATACATCGATTATTTTTACCAAATACACAAGATTTCAACGCAAGTCAGCTACACAATTTAAGCCTCAAAGCGTGATGCTAAGCCTATTTTACTTCTGAATTCTAAATTCTATTTAAGCCTAAAATTTTTTAGTAATTTTCTAAATAGGGATTTTTTGATGCTAGGATCTAGGACTATAGATCAGAATAAAAGTGCTGTACCTGTGAAACAAAAGCCAAAACCAAGGATTGCTTTGCTTCGTGAAAAGGCAGGGCTAACCCAGCTTGAGTTATCGCGTCTTGTTGGTGTGACTGAAAGCACTATTCAAAACTGGGAAAGTGGTAGAACTGGGACAGATCATATTGAAAGAATTATTCGGTTTTGCAAAGCTTTGAATTGCCAAGTAGAAGAGTTGATTGAATTTGTCAGCGAGTCCCCAGAAGAATCTACTGCTCCAGATTCTATAAGCGATATACATCATTTGTTGGGTATCAATGAGAAATTTCCAACAAACAGTTCTGATGCAACAGGAAAAGCAAAAATTTAAGCTATTTCTGACAGCAATCTCACACTGTTTTAAAGGACGATGAAGAAAACCGATATCAAGCACCCTTGTTTATAAAGTAGGGTAGCACAGCTGTACTACCCTACAAATTATCTGTATTTCAGGTAAGTAAACTATTGATTTGAAATCAATTAAACGTTTGGGTATGGTAATTTAAGAATTACAAATTGCCCAAGACAGTATTAAGCTTCTAAATCCAGATCGACATCATCATCATCATGATCGTAAGGAATATCATCAAGATCTATCATTTCTGATATTTCTTCTATTTCACCTAAATAGTCAGAGTCTTGATGTTCGCGTTCTATAAGACGACCAGTTGACTTTAGCCATTCCAAAAGAATAAATTCATTACTTGTACGAATTACAGGCGCTCGCTGATTACGAGGTTCTTCACGCAGAGGACTTGAAGGCATAAAAAAAGCTCACTGTCGATATAAGTTCAAGTAGTATCCGTATAGGATCTGGATTTTTAACACAGTTTACTGTCCATTATAGAGATTTATGACAGTAATATATGTCAGTTTCTTAGAGGTATTCCAGTACAGTTTCCTTCGCTAAAAATTTTCATTTTCAGAATCCTCAAAAGTAAACTTTTCAGGTCAATTACTGAACTAAAATACCTCCAGAATCAAAGGGCGTAGAGATTTAGATTCGGAGAGGTCTCTATATAGTCACTAACATGACCGAAAATATTTCTCAAGCTACCTAATCATAACATACTTGGCGGTTGAACTTTTCTTAACTATTGTGACTGATAGATCTTTAGTCCCTAAGAACAGTCTGATTGTATTCCATTGCAACTTTGTATTAATTAAATATGCTCGAGAGCCAGTTATATTTTTTACTAAGTAAAATTCAATAAAGGTTAAGAGAATTCCAGAAATTAAATTATTCAATTTTAAAAGTGAAAATGATGATTCAGATTCTTCCTCATCTGCTTCCTTTCATTTAAGGACTTACACATTGAAAGTCTCTAAATAGTAATGGCGATCGCAACCTTAGGCTATTCGCAATCATAAACTATCTGATGTTTATTTATATTCATCTACTTATAAACATTGATAGATACGAATCATCACCTAAATAAAGCTTCAGAATTATAAAAATAATCCTGAAGCACAATTTTCATATCCTTACCAGAATTTTTTAGCAAACCCGGAAAAAGGGCGTTACTGAAGTATGAATTTTGTTTTGCACAAAAGGACAATAACAAAGGCTTCAAGTATTGAAGTTTTAAATTTCATACTTATAGCAGTTACCAGATAGGTTAGGACATAAACCAAGCGTCCAACTCTGACACAAAAAGATTTTCAAGCCTGTTCCCTGCTATAAATTCAGCAACACCGCTAATGGTCGTTAAGATGTGATGTGCTAACTAAATTAACAACTGAATTTTCCAACAGATTGCTAGCTAAGGGGTACAAGGAGAAGTACCAGTAACAGTATTTACGCAAGTATTCACAACAGTTCTAGCCACAGTTTTGATGCTATTGGGAAGAGGAGCATATCCCCGATTTATAGCTATCTGGTCTGGAGTGGGGTTGGAGGAATTGATGGTGGGAGGAACTGGTTGTGTCGCATTTGCTAAAGCCCAGCTGATGAAGCTTCTAATACGAGTTGCGATCAAATTGCCTGTAGTACTGTTTTGGTATACGTCATAAAACAGCACGTAAGTTGCCGTGGAAATGGGATAGGCAGTTGTAGCGGTTGGATCGGCCAAATTATCAATTCTAATCAGCCTGTTAGCGGGAGCAGTACCATATTTGACGATGGTTCCAACACTCAAAGCGCCTTGGATTCCAGCTGTTGTGGGACCAACGTATGCACCTGACCTATTCCGTAAGAGTGCGGCAGGTAGATTTCTCGCTAAGCGCGTAGCACTATCTACATAACCAATTGCACCACTAGTAGTTGAGATCGTAGTCGCTACCCCTCCGCCTCCTGAGGCAGATAGGAAACTTGTTGGCCAAACAACTGTATTAGCTGGTGGTGTTGGAGGTACAGTGCCTGAAGTACTTATGCTACCTACTCCTTTATCCCAGATGTTAGCTGCTTGAAGGGTTGAAGTCGCAGCAGTCTTACATACAGTATTGAGATGAGTGCTTAAAACAAAAGTGCTACCGCTACTGTCACTACGACGTACAACTCTAATGGGTAAATTGGCTGCGATGACTGCGCCGCCGTTATCAGTTCTAATTCTGGTATCGTTCCAATTTGTGATAGTGCCCTTCAAAATACCACAGTAAGTATTTCGCGAAAGCCTCAGTCCAGCTGCTGGTATGGTAAGACCAGTACGGTTGTAAGATAAGGTGATTCCGACACCTGCTACAGGTACTTGAATCGCCTTTCCGCTATTGGGCCTTCCACTACCGGTAGTAACTGTTTGTTCTACTTGTGTTCCTGCTAAGGGGTCATCAGTAGCTGCAAAAGAGACTGGGGCTAAGATGGTAGGGCCAGGTGATGCAGGTGGTACGGTTTGACTGAAAAAAGCTGATATGCCTGCGCCACTACCAACTGAAGCATATCTAAATGTGGTAGTTGAAGCTACTGGGCCATAAGTTGCAGGTGGACAACCGTTGGTGGTTGTAGTTAGATCGGTATTCAGGGATGAAGGATTTCCAACACCAAAAACGTTAAACCATGAGCCTTTCGAGCCAAAAGGACATGGATTGGTTGCTCCTGTACCTACAAACAAAGTATTTACAGTACTTGCACCTAGACCATTTATCGAGGTTACTCCAGC
Organism: Nostoc sp. CCY 9925; assembly: GCF_963920935.1. Classification (NCBI taxonomy): domain Bacteria; kingdom Bacillati; phylum Cyanobacteriota; class Cyanophyceae; order Nostocales; family Nostocaceae; genus Nostoc; species Nostoc sp. CCY 9925. The sequence goes on from NZ_CAWUDO010000012.1 coordinate 77,122, forward strand.
TGGGGGAGGGGTGGTAGAGGTCTGAGCTAGAGATTTTTCGCTAGCAGATTGACCTGCTATTAAGCCAATTGTGATGGCAAGTACAGAAATCGAACTTATCAAATGATTCGATTGGCGATCGCAATAAAAAACCATGTCAAGCTCCTTGCAGTTAATTTAGGGATTAACACCCTGAAAGAAACAAAATCAATTCTCAAACTAGCGATCAAAAAATAAACTTTTTTCACCCCAAAAATTTGGTTATAAAAAAGTTATTTATCAATCACGAGTTTGCACAAACTGGTGAAAAAATTAGAGCAAATAATTATGAACATCACTTTCTTTGACTTAGACGCGCAACAGCTTGCCATTAGCTATAGCAAAGGCGCAAAGCAAAGAAAATAAAAATTTCACGATTTTTCTATGACTGCTATGAGTGATAGCTGTCAGAATGTTCCAACGAACTTAACAGTAGAGTGTTAAGGTAAAATTAGAATCATGGTTGCATTATGAAAAGATTAAAACAATTAACTATATTGCTACTATTTTGAGTGGGTTTTAAAAAGGGGCTTGTTACTACTTTTTATTAATCTCTTCAGAGTAAAATCCAGTATTTCCGCTCATAACCTATATCTATATATAGTTTTGCCCACTAAGTTTTAAAGTAAAGCTTGCAATCGATTTAAAATATAAATTATGTTCTTGACAAATTAATCGTTATGTACATCAAGAAAAGTAGGTTATTTTACTATTTATAAAACCGACATTTGGTATTTGGTATTTTTCCTCAATGCCTAATGTTTTAGTATCTTTTCTCAACAATCAAACGATTTTTAAACATTCTGAATCTAGTAGATTTTTGAACTGAACTAGGTGGTGCGCGAAGCGCGATAGGAAGGGTGTGGGTGGGTACAGGCGCTATCATCCTTGTCTCTAGGGGACTGGGGAATAAAGAATCAGGCTGTTCGAGTTGAGAGCGAGTTTTTTTATGCAATCAGATAGAAATCCTATATTTAAAACGTGGCCTACTTACTGCTAGTGACGGTAGACTGATTAACACGGATGTGAATGGTAGTGCTAGTATAATCTCTAAAAGTATTCCCAAAAGCCTTGGCAAATGGGATACAGCAGCCATTTGCTTGATTGGTTTGGCAAACTTGTAGCAAGTGGGGTAGTGTAACACTTAAGTACCCAAGTCTAGTGAGCAAAACTACCTCTAGACAAAGGATTCAGATGTAACTATGGCGATAGTGATTAAAGAGCGCTATGCTACCAAGGATTATCTAGCATTACCACTGGATTTCTCAAACTGATAGTTAGCGAAAGCAAACTCCTGGCAGAGAAAAACTTTAGGAAGAGTGTAGCAGTTATGGTTAAGAGCTAAAAACCTACTTTCTCAGGGCATACACACACTTATTAAATAAATATTAATATGTTGTTAACTTAAATTAATAAAAAATCGTATTATGATGTACAACTTTGCTGAACTTTATAATTGGGGGAAAAATAAATGTTAAATCATGTAAAATTGTTTCATCTGTAAAATTTGAAACCACCAACGCCCATAGTAAACCATAGGAAAATTAGCAAATGTTTAGACAAAGTTCTCACCAGAGAAACTTTTTCAAAGCTTTAACTGGTAGTGCAGCCACAGGATCTCATAAGTTAAGACTGGCATTGAAATCCAGTCTGGTTATTTTGGTTGAATCTGTACCTTTTTTGATTGCTTGTGCTGTATTTTTAAGCGTTATCAGCCTAAAAAGTCCTATCCTGCTATTTTGTTTATTAGTTGGTAGTTTAATTGCAGTCATCACACACAAAATTGGACAGCAGGTAAATTTACCAAAGCGATCGCTGATCATATTACAAATCTTAGCAGCAGCGATCGTCCTGAGTTTATTTTGGTTAGATCAGTTTGCAACTCCCGCACAAGCGCAGTTTTTTGGCGAAGCGGAAAAGTTTTTCAAAAAAACTTTGAATGATGGTTCAACAGGAAATAATGCTGGTGGTGCCGACACCGCAGTAAGTTTGATATTTAATATATTGCGGGCACTTTTCTTGCTGTATATTGCAATTTCTTTGGTTGGTGTCATCAACGCAGTTCGTAAAGATGAAGATTGGCAAAGCATCGCCAGAACTCCCCTATTAGTCGTTGTAGCTGTTACCATTGCTGATGTACTCACACGCTTTGTAATTGGCAATAGCAGTAATTAATTTAAGATTTGAGAAATGTCTGAAGAGCGGGAACAAGAATTTCGTCCAGTTAACCAAGTTCTAGGAAGCCAACCTTCATTAGGGCCAATTCCGGCCGATCAAATTCTTCCTTGGACAGTAATCGCCTTATCATCCTACTTGATTATCAATGGGATTTTTGGTGGTCTTTTTCAAGAAGAATTTCAAAAATGGCTGTGGACACTACTAATGACTGGTTGGGGAATTGGAACCTGGTGGATATTAACTGGTGGTAGAAGTTGGAGTTTTTTAAGCAAATTTATTGGCGTTCCTGCTTGGACAAGAGGCTTTGCTCGTTATCAAAGCTTACTGGAAGTTAACCATGAAGCAAAAAATCGGAAAACAAAGCGTCGGCGGCGCCGGAAATGAAACTAGATTAACACCATTTGAAGATGCCTTACACCTGGCAACAATGTTGCGCGTCTCCTTGAATGGACGTGATGTTGGCGGTTATCTGTTGACAAAAGGCACTCAAAAGGATCGGTTCTGCTTTGTTTTTGGTTTTGATTGTAAGGGAATTCATACCACTTTAAGACCAGAACAAATCGATACACTTTTTAATAATATTGAAGCCGGGTTGAAAGATATTCCTAGCGGTGAAAGAATGACACTGCATTTAGGATCTTTTAGTTCAGACACAGAACGACAAAAAGAATTAGCATCACTTATTAGAAATGCGCCGTCAAGAGATATTAAATATCTACTGATGGCAGAGAGAGCGAGAATCAAAGAACTGACTAAATCTGGCGTGCGGAAGCCCAAATTTTTACGGATTTATGTCACCTACACAGTGGAAACAACCTCTACAAATGCAGATGATTGGATAGAGAGACTTTTAGTCAAAGCTGAATCATGGTGGTTGAAATTTAAAGGTGAACTCTCAGAAGCCGAAAACCAACGTCTGGAAACTGTAATTACGAATGCTTATAAACAGGGTTTTTCGCGCTGGGAGCAAATTTTATCTAACAAAATGGGATTAGATGTCAAAGCTTTGAGTGCTGAAGAACTCTGGGAAGACATCTGGAGAAGATTTAATGAAACTCAGCCAATAGAAATTCCCCAATTAATCACCTTAGATGAAAATGGGCTGCACGAACAAGTTAATTCAGACTTAGCTAGTAGTAAATTGTTGATAGAAAATATCCACGGCACAACTTTACTGATGGAGTCTAGTGTACCTCGTGCCGATCGCCGTTGGGTGAATGTCAACAATCGCTATATTGGCACAATGTCATTTCTGGAAAAACCCGGTGGTTGGCCAAATAAATCGGCTCAACTGCGATATTTATGGGAACTCTTAGCCAGAGAAACAGTAGTAGATACAGAGATTTTTTGTGAATTGACTGCGGCAAATCCAGCATTGGTGAAAACTACTCTCCAACGAGTGCTGAAGCAGTCAAATATGACGACAATTTTGGCTCAAGAAAAAAGTAAAACCATTGATGTCAACGCGCAATTAAAGTTAAAAAAATCGGTAGCAGCACAAGAACAATTGTATGAAGGTGCAGTCCCGATTTATACGAGTATTGCTATTTTGGTACATCGGCCAACTGTCGAGAAATTAGACGAGGCTACAAGATATATTGAAAACTGTTTTCAACGTCCAGCAAGGGTAATAAGAGAAACCGAGTACGCTTGGAAAATTTGGCTGCAAACTCTCCCGATAGTTTGGGAAGGTTTGTTAGCAACACCCTTCAATCGTCGTCAGCTATATCTAACAAGTGAAGTTCCGGGATTAATGCCTTTAGTTTTAACCAAAAGAGGTGATAGACAAGGCTTTGAATTGATTGCTGAAGAAGGCGGAACACCTGTACATTTGGATTTATTTAACCAACACAAAAATTTAGCTTTATTTGCCACAACTCGTGCAGGTAAATCGGTGTTGGTATCGGGAATTTTAACTCAGGCTTTGGCCTATGGCATTCCCGTAGTAGCTCTAGATTTCCCCAAACCGGATGGGACATCTACTTTTACCGACTATACACAGTTTATGGAGGGGAATGGAGCCTATTTTGATATTTCCAAACAATCGAATAACTTATTTGAACAGCCAGATTTAAGAGCGTTAGATATAGAACAACAACGCGATCGCATGGTAGATTATACATCTTTCCTAGAATCAGCTTTAATGACAATGGTTTTAGGATCGTCTACCGAAAGTCAAATTTTATCGCAAACAGTGCGATCTATCCTCAACTTAGCCTTAGAAGTCTTCTTTGCTGATGAAGGTATCAAAGAGCGATATCGCAAAGCAATGGCGGGAGGCTTTGGTTCTCCAGCTTGGCAGAAAACCCCTACTTTAAAAGATTTTCTATTTTTCTGTTCTCCAGAACATTTGCAGCTTAGCTCCCTAAGTGGCAGAGTAGAAGACGCTCTCAGTCAAATTCAGCTGCGCTTGCGGTTTTGGCTTTCTAGCCGTGTTGGACAAGCCATTTCTGCACCATCAAGCTTCCCCACCGACGCCCAACTTTTAGTTTTTGCTCTCAGAAATCTCTCAGATAGTGAAGATGCAGCCGTACTCTCCTTAAGTGCTTATTCAGCCGCCCTCAGACGGGCATTAAGTAGTCCCGCTTCCATATTCTTCATCGATGAAGCCCCGATTTTATTTGAATTCGAGCAAATTTCTGACTTAGTTGGTCGAATTTGTGCCAACGGTGCCAAAGCAGGTATTAGAGTCATTTTATCAGCGCAAGATCCTGATACCATTGCCAGATCCAAAGCCGCATCGAAAATTTTGCAAAACTTAACAACGCGATTAATTGGACGCATTCAACCAGTTGCAGTAGATAGTTTTGCAGACATCTTAAAATATCCCCGTAAAATTATTGCTCGTAATGCCTCAGAAAGCTTTTTCCCGCGCAAAGAAGGCATTTATAGCCAATGGCTGCTAGATGATAACGGCGTTTATACATTCTGTCGTTACTATCCAGGTTACGAACAATTAGCAGCAGTGGCTAACAACCCCTACGAACAAACTGCACGTAGCCAAATGATGCAAATTCACAGCGATAAATATGAAGCAATTTCCGCATTTGCACGTCAGTTAGTGGCTACACTACGTAGTAATTAAACAGGGAGGATATCTGTGAGTAGCTAATCGGAATTCTAAAACTTATCAGAGACTACCAAATTAAAAAATATCCAAAAATTAATTGTGGGGTGGGCGTCTCGCCTGCCTATAAATAAGCAAAGGCGGACAAGATGTCTACCCCACAATTAGTAATAATTTAATTCTGGGAAATGTTTAAATAATACTTCAGCCAACTCAATTTCTGACTCACTAGATAATTTCGTCTACCTTTTCAGGTACAAATCTATGCGAAAAACTACCATTTTGACATTGACTTTAGTTTCTCTGGCAATTCTACCTGTAGCAGCCCAATATAGTACTAAATCATCACAACTAGGCCAAGTTTGGACTGATTTTCAATCATATTCCACAGATTTGCAAAACTACTTTCAATACAATTTGAGCGATAACTTAAAGCCTGTAGAACTCCAGAGTCGAAATGCCTTGAATAATGCCAAGGGAGAATTGAACATACCCAACCCCGTTAGTGCAGGGGAAAAAGTTCGCGATGATTTAATTCTGTACTCTAGATCGGATCGCTTTGAAAATAATGCAGCCGTGCGGGGAAATTTAGTTAGTAATGAACTCAATCGTGTAATTACCCGTGGAGCAGCAACTGGTGTTCTCGGAGAAAATGGACAAGTTCGGTCAAAGATAAAGTTAATAGATACAGAAAGAAGTTTACAAAATATTGCTGGATTTGCTGAAGCAGCAGAAGAGAAGACCCAAGAATTATTGAGTAAAATTCCCATTCCTGTTTTTGATGCGACTAAACTCGATCCAGCTACCGCAATATTAGCACAATTGCTCAATGCCAACCAATCACAAAGCATTAAAATTCAGCAGGAACAATCAAAAATTGTCGGTGAAACATTTGCCCAGACAATACAAACTAACCAGTCTTTGCAATACTCAAATCTAAATCTAGCAAACATTTCTCAACAGGCAGAAGAAGCAAATCGCGCTCGCAGAGTCGAAACATCTACTGAAGCAGCACGACTTTTACGAGCTACTTCTCAGATAGATTTGTTTGGCAGAAAAATTGATAATTAGGTTTTCTGAATTGGAATATTAAACTCAAATATTCTTAACTCCTACTCTCTGCGTGTCTGCGTGATTAAAATTAGTAAAAATCACAAATTATCATATTCTTGCAACACAAATAAAAGGCAGCAATTTTCTAAAAATCCTTTAATTGCTTCTATAAAAACCAAAAAACAGCCTATAAAAATCAAAATAATGCAACTTGCTATTCCGCTACTTTTTGCCCAAGTAGGCATTGATGAAATTCTCGATAATGGTGTTGCAACTTCCCAAAGTATTGCCGAAGGTTGGGACAAACAATGGCTAGATTTATTACAAAATAACACCAATAATAACTTGTATGGAACGCTGACAAATGTGGGTATTTTTTTTGCAGTCGGAACCCTGTTGTTTTTTATGGTACAATTCCTCAGAGATTTATTAACCTACGAATATAACCGTCCCTTCTCAGCATTAATTTGGCCTTTTGTAGTCGTGCTACTCTTAAATAATTCCGGCAGTGGAAGTATACTTTCTACTCTGACATTGGGAGTGCGGAATTTTATAGACACTGCAAATCAGCAAGTATTGGTGACAGCAGATGCAGAAAAAATGTACCAGCAAGCACTAAATATGAGTGTTGCGGAAGAAGTAGCGGGTTCTTTGCTGCGTCCTTGTCAGTCACTTAGTGGCGAACAGCAAACTCAATGTTTTGCAAAAGCTACTGAAAAAGTCAATGTTCTCTGGCAGAAATATCGAGATTCCTACGGTAATAAAAACTGGATATCTAGACTACAAACGAAGGTAGATAATATTAGATATGGCACAGGTATTGTATCGGAAACTTCATTTAATTCCTTATTAGGTTCCACAGTCCAAACAAGCCTGAAAAACTTTTTAGTGTCGTTACAATATGCCTTCCAGAATTTAATAGAAGCGACAATGTTACTGATAGCAGTCTTAGGACCAATTGCTGTCGGTGGGTCTTTACTACCTGTAGCTGGGAAACCAATTTTTGCATGGCTAACTGGGTTTTTATCTATTGGAATTGCCAAGATTTCGTTTAATATTATTGCTGTCTTGACTGCGGCAGTAATTGTTAACGGTCCGGGTCAAGATGCTAATGTTGACCCAGACTTAATGTGGTTCATGATTTTTCTCGGACTTCTAGCACCAATTTTATCTTTAGTTGTGGCTGCTGCTGGAGGTTTTGCAGTCTTCAGCGCTATCAGCAATACGGCTTCTTTAGTTAAGGAAAGAATATAAGTGAAAAGAATTCAGGAGTCAGAACCCAGAATTCAGAATAGTTAGAAAATCACGATCGTAAATATGAAAATATATAGGAATATTAAATCATTCGCTCAAAAAGATTGCCTATCATCATAAGATAACGAACAAAGTTTTTTGCAGCAGGAGGTGATTAAATGGTACGTTTACTAGAGAAAGGAAAAAGAACAGCAAGTGTTTTAACAATTTTTGCGATCGCCACTTTTAGTTTGCATATATTAGTATTACTTTTATTTTTATTTCAAGGGATAACTATTCGGCAACTTAGTTTGAGAAAACCACCTAATTTTGTACAATTAATAGATGGAAAAACGGTAGCTGAAATTGATGATTTGAAAAGAGATCCAGAAGCAATTCGTCAATTCATCAGCAAAACGATGATTGCTATGTTTAAGTGGTCGGGAACCTTACCCCCACAAAGAATTGAAGAAGTTGCAAATCCCAAATCTGATTTGGGAATACTAATTAGAACACCCCAAGGTGGCAGCCAAAAAATTAGTACTACTACCTGGATAGCTAGTTTTGCTTTATCAGAAGACTTCCGTAAAGGTTTCTTAAGCACAATTGCCGACATCACACCACCAGAAGTGTTTTCTGAAAATCGCAACCAAGGGATGACATCAGAGTTAGTAATTAAGCGGATTTATCAGCCAAAAGAAATTGCACCAGGTAAATGGCGAGTCGGTATGGTAGCAGATTTAATTCAAAAAAACCGAGGTGATGATAGAAGAGTCATAACTCCTTTCAACAAAGATTTTCTTGTGCGTGCTGCGGATTATTTCCCTAATCCCCAAATCGAAAGTGGCACCGACCTACAAAAAGCAATTTTTAGTGTCCGTGCTGATAGATTAGAGATTTATGAAATTCGAGATTTATGTTTGTTAGATAACTCCAATAACCTCAATGAAGCTCAACTAAAAGAATGCAAAATTCAACAAAGAACCGATAACTTTATCAGATAAAAATTTTGAATTATGAAGTAAAAAAACTTGAGTCAAATTAGTGAAGCAGAATTCTAAATTAGACAAGCAATATAGTTAAATTAGTATAACAACAAATTATTAATGCAGATATTTAAATCAGAAAATAAAAAAAGTAATGCCTTACCACTGTTGGCTGTAGGAACATTTGGTTTACATGTATTTACGTTACTGTTACTAATATTTCACGGGTCTATGTTACAACAGTTAGGTCGGCAACTCACGCCTCAAAGTTTAGTACAACTCGTTGATGGTCGTGTGATTACAGTAGACCCTCAAGATAATTTAGAGCGACAACCAGAAACTATTCGGCGCTTTGTAGCTGAAACTATGAGCTTAATGCTCACCTGGTCACAGCAACAGCCGCCAACAACAGTCTGGGAAATTAGCTCCCAGCTGGTAGCTGATGATTTTAAGGAAAAACTCAAATCACAACTAACTAACTTAAATCCCGATCGCCAATTTGAAAATGTCAATAGAGGCACTGAAAATGTATTAGTAATCCAAAAAATATCTCAACCGACAAAAATAGGCAATGGCAGATGGAAAGTGGAGATGTTTGCCAATCAATTAACCTTTAGCAGTTATGATAAATTGGGAAAATCAATTTCATTTAATAAACAAATTTTAGTTAGATCGATAAATGAACCAGCAACTTCACTACCAAATGCGCCGCTTCCGTCGCACTTCGCAGTTTACCGCCTTGGTGAAGCCAGACTAGAAATTTATAATGTGTGTGAAATTCAAGATAAAAATTGTTCTGGAAATTTAAACTAAGCTTTACCATGACTCAATATTCAATTCCGACAGAAACATCTCCACCAAGTTTATTAACTTTAGACACCGACGAACGCCAACTAGAAAAAGAATTTGACGATTGGGAATCACGGATGGCAAGGTTGGTTGGCTTTGAAGAAGAATCTTCTAGCCTTCGCCAAGCATCAGAAGACCCTGCAATCTTGCAACCGTCCTCTGAAGCAGAAGAAGTTAAGACAGAGCAACCCCTCTCATCCAATCCCTTTGCCAAATTAGGCCTAGTAGGTGCTGCTACCTTAGCAGTAGTTTTGGTGGCTGGTGTGTTTTTGTCGCAATTGATGAGTGGTAGCAGTCAAAAGCCCAGAAATAATCTTGTTACCCCACAAGTGCGATCGCAGCCAAGCAACGAAACAACTTCTCAACAGCTAGAAGGCGAAATCGAGACTCTCAAAACTAAATTAGCCCTGACTGAACAAGCACAGTCAGTCAAAGCTGCCCAAGAAAAGCTGAGAATGCCAAAACCAACCACTACAGTAGCTTTGGCAGAACCATCAGTTTCTTCCAGAAGGAGACAACAAGTGATCCCAGCACCCCCACCAATAGTTTACGCTCCTCAGCCAGTGACAGTTGAACGCATCGTCAGAGTACCTGCTCCTCAACCTTTACCAATATCCCAGCTACCAGTTCTCAAGCCAAACACTCAACCCGTCGTCAACATTACCCCACCACCCCCACCAAACCCATTCGATGAGTGGACAAAGTTAGCAAAGTTGGGTAGCTACGGCCAAGTAAATGTCACGGAACAACCTAATAACATTGCAGCTGCTCCCCAACCGACAAACGAAATGCAGCCGCCTCAAGAGACACCAAACCCCAATCCTCCTGAGCAAAGCCAAAGCCCAGGACAACCACCTGCTGTAGTCAGCCAAGCACAACAACAAGGACAGAAAACCGTAGCGATCGGCACTAGTGTTAAAGCTGTATTCGCAACAGCGATATTTGGCGAAACTACCAGAGGGGGCAATAACGAAGGAGAAACAGAGAAAAACGTATTTGTGATTCGATTGAAAGAACCCCTAAAATCTACCAATGGTGAGGTCGCTCTACCTGCAAACACCGAATTTCTCGCTGAAATTCGTTCTATTTCTGAACAAGGTCTTTTGCAGATGAACGTAACTAAAGTTATCTCACAAAATGATGGCAACCTTACAGAACAAAGCTTACCCAACAATTCAATTATTACTCGTGGGGTCAAAGGTAGACCCTTAGTAGCCAATAAATTTCCCAATCAAAGTTCGTCCATAGCATCAATGGATCTAGGATTATTCGTTTTGGGAGGTATTGGTAAAGCAGCAGAATTATTAAATCGTACCGACGGCCAAGTTGTCACCATCAATGGTGGAAGCACAGTCGTTAGCAACACTAACACCGGAGAAAATATCCCGGCTGGGATTGTTGAAGGTGGTTTGAACTCCGTAGTACCCCAAATTGCCCAACGCAATCAACAGGCGATCGCCCAAATGTCACAACAAACGAACATTTGGTTTTTGCCTGCTGGCACAAATATTGAAATATATGTCAACCAAGTAACACAATTTTAAAAAATACTATTTATCCCAATTTTAGGCATTCAATTCAGGCAGAATTCTAGCTTTTGACGCACAGTTATTCAGAATTTGGAATTAGGTAATAATTAGTAAATAATTTTCTACCTTATCTTCAAATAGGCTTGGGATAATCCTTTTTAATTCCCTTTGATATCTACCAATTTCCTCATTTGCAACCATGAAAAACAGTACTAAGTTACCAGGAAATACCCAAAAAAATTATTATTTCCTACCTATAGGTTCCTTAATTTTCTTGGTTACTGTGTTGTTATTGGGAGGTCGTGTTGTAGCTAATAATGCCGTTCTGCGTTCTATATTTTCTTGCCAAGGACAGGGCTTAGGGGGATTAATACCCACCATCAATGTTTCCTATCAGCAAGGAACAAACTTAAGTTTTATTCCCGCTGGAGAAGTAATTAAAAAAGTTTGGTTAAACGATCCATCGCAAGTAACTATAGATTTTGATGGCCCAGTATGTATGCAGTTTGGTGAAAAACCGAACACTACTACTGGAGATTGTAAAAACTCAGCAGCGAATGTAATTCAACTGAGGCGAATTCCCAAGCTAAATATTCCCGGACTTCCTAAAACTAGCAATACACTTTTAACAGTTGTTACCGAAGGGCAAGGTAGAAACAAACTGTATACTTTTCGAGTGTTATATGGTGAAAATGCTCCAGACTATCACACTCTAGCAATTTATCCCGATCCTCCTTCTGCTCAGCAACCATCTTGTGCGAGAAATTCACAGTAAGAATTGGGCATTAAGACTGCTGACTGTTAAGAACCAGTTGCTACCCTGCGGAAACGCTAAGAGCGAACAACGGGGGACGTTTCCGTTACTCCAGTGAATAATTATACCAATTTGAAAAAAGAATACAACAAATACATACTCCCAAACCCCTGTCCTGTCTGGCTTTCTTAATTTTGATCCCTCTCTGGGAGACGCTACGCGTAGCTTGCTTCTCCGTACGACTCCGCTCAGGGTTAAATTTTGAATGCGTGAATTTTGAATTGGTATTACCTTTCCCCTTTAACCGAAAAGTATTGCCTCATCTCCCCAATAAACCGTCGTCTTTACAAATATTCAGATAAAAACTAACCACAAATTACGAATTCGTGCAAATATAAAGAAAATATTAAAAAGTTACAAGCTCATGATCACTGCCAAGATGATGCAACAGCTCTGGGCTGTAATCGAGTCTACCCAGGTCAACACACTGCTCCACTTTGACGATGCGGCTTTAGTACAACTGCTCCTTCAGCAGTTAAAAGCTAAGCAAGGACTTGACGCTCAGGTAGATAGCACCCTCAATACCTATATCAAATCTAAACTGCCTCTAATTCGCGATACGGCTGAAGGTCGATTATCGTTGGGGCAAGGTGGCAATCATTAGGACGAAAAACTCAATGATTATTCACTGTCAAACATACGCTCACAGTTCAAATAGTGCATGAGAATGAACCACTGGCTAATAATTGCCCTGGTAGCTTATCTAATTGGAGCGGCAATTGAAGGGGTGAGTACAGCCAGTCAGCTCTCTGATTCTGCGCCAGAACTAGTTAAAAACACACAAACTCAGTCCTTGGAGTCTGATAATTCGCCTAATTTGAGTTGGCGACTTGTCGCTGTTATTGTCTTAGTAAGTATTTGTGGAGCTTTTTTCTGGCCTTGTCGCCTGTTTCACCGTTTAATTAAAGGGAAAGTTCATTCATAATCGCATTTGCAGAAAATCTGAGCTTGACTTTATTCATTTTCTAGCAAAGCGATCGCTTCTGTGGCAGTTTTTGAAATCATCACAACATCAACGTATCTAACAAGCCAGGAATCAAATCTTGTAGTTGATTATCTACAGGTTCATCGCCAGAATAAGCACATCCCCGGCAAAGAGTAAGTAGTGCAATAGGTTGTACTTTAACATGGTGGGTGCGTAGGGGTAGCTCGCCGCAGGCATCGCAGACTTATAACAAACTCATAATATTGATAATATCTATCCACCTCTGACTTTTTCTTGCGATAATTCCCAAGGGGACGGAAAGAGAAGGGGCACGGGGATGCAGGAAAATCAGGAGATGGGGAGATGGGGGAGTGTGGGGAGATGGAGGAGTGGGGTGAAATTATAAAAAAGCTTCTCATCCTTCCCACACCTCCCACACCTCCCACACCTCCCACACCTCCCTACCCCCCACTCAGCACTGAGTACGGTAAAAGAGGGATAGATGACACTAAAGCGGTTGATTTTGATTTTTATAATGACGCCAATGGCAGTTCTGTTGGCAGTTTTGTCTTTATTTGGTAGTTGGCAAGAACCTCAGTTTCAAAGCCGCTTAGAACTGTACCAAACCAATATCGCTCTGCAAGCCCAAGCTTGGCAATCAGAAGATAGCAGCGATGACAATCTTGAGGGGATTCGAGGCGCGATACTTGGCGAGCAACCCCTAGAAAGTGCTACAAAGCAGTATCAAGAAGCGCGTCAATCTGTTCAAACTAATTTGGACAAAGTTAACAATAAACTTGCACAATTGCGCTCTGAGTCTGAAATAACTCCCACGCCTCCTAAACCTCTACCAGATGTTTCTCCTAATACTAAAACTTCTGAACAAACACAGCAGCAACAGTTACAGAAGTCCTTTAAGGAATTACAAAAATTACTAGCTGAATTAGACCTGCGACTGGGAATTTTACAAGCACAGCAAGGACAGACGGATGCAGCCCTTAAAACTTGGAGTGAATTACAAAAGCGCCCAGATATCAATCCAGAATTTGGACAAACTGCTGCTGTATTAAGTGGATTGTGGAGTAATACTCCCCAGCTACTCCCCAATGCTCAACAACCAATTCAAAAGAATTTAGAAGGTTGGTTTCGCTCTACTGCTTTGGTTCGGCTATATCAACTCCAGCAGCGACAAGAAGCCCTATCAGAAGTTAAAGCTGCACAACAAGAAGCTGCTGCTGGTGCAGTCTTGAAGTTAGCAATTATTGGTACTATTCCCACTTTGGCAGCATTAATTGGTCTAATACTGCTGATTTTCTTGTTTGCTCAACGTTTACTCAAAGGAAAAGCCTCTTTATTAGGTCAAAATGCTGATTTAGCTTGGTCAACACCTTGGGATGTGGAAACGGTTTTACAGGTTTTTGTCGTGGGCTTTTTCTTCATGGGACAACTTTTTGTGCCCGCAGTAATATCGCTGCTCCCTATCCCGCGTCCTGTTACTGATGTGAGACTCCAGGCTTTTTCGGTTTTAGTTAGTTATATACTGGTAGCATCAGGAGCGTTACTAGTACTGTATTTCTCTATTAAACGCTTTTTTCCCCTACCGGAATTCTGGTTTCGCTTCCGTTTTCTAGATAAGTGGTTTTTGTGGGGACTGGGGGGTTATTGCGCTGCTTTACCCATAGTTGTAGTAGTATCTTTAATTAATCAACAACTCTGGCAAGGACAAGGTGGTAGCAATCCACTGTTGCAACTAGCCCTTGAAAGCCAAGATGGTGTAGCACTTAGCATGTTTTTCTTTACAGCGGCGATCGCTGCTCCATTTTTTGAAGAACTTCTATTTCGTGGCTTTTTGTTACCCTCCCTAACTCGTTATCTACCTGTGTGGGCATCAATTCTTGTCAGTAGTTTGTTATTTGCCGTCGCTCACCTGAGCCTATCAGAAATTCTACCACTCACAGCCTTGGGCATTGTATTGGGCGTAGTCTATACGCGATCGCGCAATCTCCTGGCTCCCATACTTCTCCACAGTCTCTGGAATAGTGGTACATTATTAAGTCTTTTTGTGCTTGGTAATAATTAATGCTAGTAATATACGGTTGCTAAAAATGGAAATATCTGATATCTCCATAGATAGCAACAATTTACTAGTTATAATTGGTTGTAAGCATAAATACTCGCTAAACGCCAAACAAAGGCAAAAGCAAATTAAATAATGCTCTGAATATAGACAACAAACTATCGAGCTAAGCATTTATTCTCATAGGGTAATTTTAGCCATTTTAGAGATTTTAATTGCCTTACAAAGTTATTTGTGTCTGTAATTAATTTGATTGCAAATCCAGTTTGCACTACTGCAAGTAGTGATTGATACCTAAAAATAAGTTAAAATCACGGTTTTGTAGTACCCACACAACCAATACTCGTTATTGCTGCGATCATAAAAAACTCCGGAAATAATACTGATGGATTTGTAAAAAGTGGTATTCATAGCAATTGTTGTTGATAACTGAGGTTTATTCTTCTCAAAATAAATCTTTTGTCAGAAAGTCTGCACAATTGCTGTACCAGGATTTGCAATCAAATCCACCAAAAGCCCTCAACGAGCTACAAATTTTTAGTCTATGTTGAAAGCGCCCCACAAGTGCCGCAGCATCCGCTATAAACTGTGTTTCCGAAGAGACATTTTATATCTCATCTTGCCAGCTTTCCCTCTAGAGTAGAAGCACGCTCTATTTTAGTTATCGATCTCGGCGGTTACTCGTAGTGAAAAAATTAAAAATATATTTGCTTAGCAAATATATTTACTCATTTTTATTACAATAAAGACTTTATTTTTATACCTCACTTATTAAGGAGCAGCACTCATATGGCAAATCTCAACCCCAGTCATCCTACTAAACAACTGTTAGCTGGTTACTGTGGGATTATCCTTGGAGGGTTTGGCGTTCATAAGTTTATTCTCGGATATGCCCCAGAAGGCCTGATCATGTTGGTGATTTCTGTAGTTGGGGGTTCTTTTACCTACGGCGTTGCTTTGTTGATTATGCAACTCGTAGGTTTAATTGAAGGCATGATCTACTTGAATAAGTCCCCCGAAGAATTTGTAGATACCTACTTTGTAAATAAACAGGGTTGGTTCTAGAAACTTATATTTCACACTTGGGTTACTGTGTGAAGTTATATATCTTGAGTGTATCTTTGATACAAATTTGTCAGTGCTTGCATTGGCAAATCTTTCTAGCGGAACGCTTAAGTGTTAATTTATCTTGTGAATTGTAGGACTTACGCACTGAAGCCTGAAACATAGATCCCCCCTAGCCCCCTTGAAAAAGGGGGAACCTCTAAGCCCCCTTTTTAAGGGAGTTGGGGGATCTGAGTGCGTAAGTCCTGAATTGGTTAAAATTTGACAAATTATGACTGTAAGAGATATGGAGATGCCAAGTAAGAATAATTACATTAAAATCGAGGATGTCATTTATAGTTGAGGAGTATCCCTCATAGTGTCTAATATCAACCCCAGTGATGCTAGTAGCAAAAAAATTGCAGCTGGCATCTGCGCTATCTTATTGGGAGCCTTAGGTGTTCACAAGTTTATTCTTGGTTACAGTACCGAAGGTGTGATTATGCTGCTTGCGACCTTACTCACATGTGGTATTGGTGGGGCAGTGATGGGGATTGTCGGTTTGGTTGAGGGTATCATCTACTTAACCAAGACTGATGAAGAATTCCTGAATGCTTACATGGTTCAGAAAAAAGGCTGGTTTTGATTGCCGTTTTAATTTAATGTGCATTGGTGTTTGAATTATCTCGTTATCCTTTGTCATACCACGGTAAATTATTTCGTTGGGGTTTACTAGGGTTTTCCTGTACACCCCTACTTGCTACTTATTTTTATCACCAAGGTTATAGAGTAGGATTCTTAGTTTGTCCAATACGGCATTTGACTGGAATTCCATGTCCAACTTGTGGCATGACTCGCTCCTTTATAGCTATTGCCCAAGGAAATTTGGCTCAAGCACTAGCAGAAAATTTATTCGGTCCACTTTTATTTGCTAGTTTTGGAATTGTGGCAGTTCATATTACATTGGAACTACTCACAAAACGTCGAATCATAGCATTTTATTGTCATCTATTAAAAGAAAGAAAGTTACAGATTATAGGGCTATTTATAGTTTTAACTTACTATATGCTCCGCTTGTATAAGCTATCACAGACTGGAGAAATGTATTTTTCTTTTATTAACTCACCTTTGGGCAAACTTTTTTTTTGAATAACTAGTAATTAAAGTTATTGCGTGTTTTGTAAAGCATCTGTATGTATAACTAAATATTTTTGCGAAAAAATTCTGACTTCTACTTTTATGCTAACTATCAAACGTAAACATCTAATCTGGATCTTCCTCTTGTTCTTGGGCTTTGGTTATTTCAGCGCCATGTCTAATTTGGAAATTCACAATTTTTGGAAAAGCCTTATTGTCCTCATGCCAATGCAGGTTGCAGCTATCATTTATGTGACTTATCTACGCTGGAGCCGTGATTGACGCTCAGCGCGGTACGATAAATTAATAAATTTAATATGGTTGACATTGAGTCGTAGTTCCATATTTCGCCTACGCTCGAATTAGAGGCGCCTTTAGTCCGGCGTTGAATTGTCGTAGCGAATCTAAACACTTGCCATGCAACTTGTTCCCAAAACTAAGGTAGACCGAGAATTTGCCCCAATCCTAGAGAAAATTATTCTAGATGTTGGAGGTATGAAGTGTGCTGGGTGTGTAAAGGCAGTAGAACGACAGCTAACCCAGCATCCAGGAGTTAAAAGTGCCTGTGTGAACCTGGCGACAGAGGTAGCAGTTGTAGAGTCAGAAGCAGGTACCGTAGATGCAGATGCACTGGCAAAGCAATTAACGACTGTTGGATTCCCAACTCAACCTCGAAAAGCTAGTGGTACAGTAACAGACGAGATACCTAACTTAGCAGACCCAGCAGAACGACAACGCCAACAAATGCGCTCTTCACTTAGGCAGTTGCTGATTGCTACACTGTTGCTGGTGTTGTCGGCAAGTGGACATTTTGGTAATATTGGTAGTTCGATATTGCCAGTATTGAATAACATCTGGTTCCACTGTGGACTGGCAACGATCGCCATATTAATTCCTGGCCGCCCGATTTTAGTAGATGGTTGGCTGGGGTGGCGGCGAAACGCACCTAACATGAACACGCTGGTGGGGTTGGGAACTCTGACAGCCTACATTGCTAGTTTAGTAGCGCTGCTTTTTCCCCAAATGGGTTGGGAGTGCTTTTTTGACGAACCAGTAATGATGCTGGGCTTTATTCTGTTAGGAAGGACATTAGAGCAACAAGCTAGAGGTCGTGCCGCCGCTGCATTTAGGCAATTGCTGGCGCTCCAGCCACTCCTAGCGCGATTGATTGCCAACCCAGAGAAAACAGGAGTCGGATCTTCTAGTGTAGAGATTCCCGCTGAACAAGTGCGAGTTGGAGAATGGTTACAGGTGCTGCCAGGTGATAAAATCCCCGTTGATGGTCAAGTGGTAGCTGGTCAAACAACAGTTGATGAGTCGATGTTGACTGGGGAAGCAGTACCAGTGAGCAAGCAGCCGGGAGATTTAGTGACAGCCGGGACGCTAAACCAATCAGGAGCGATCGCCATTCAAGCAACACGTGTCGGCAGTGATACAACTTTAGCTCAAATTGTTGCCCTAGTAGAAGCCGCCCAAACCCGCAAAGCCCCGGTACAAAAATTAGCAGATACAGTCGCAGGTTACTTTACCTACGGTGTATTGACAGCATCTGTATTGACATTTATCTTTTGGTACTTTTTTGGCACTCACATCTGGACTGATATCACCATGTCTGGCGGCATGGAAATGGCTCACCATTCCCCAATGAGTATAGACGCGATTAATCCCGTCTCTAGCCACTCCCCCCTATTAATTAGCTTAAAATTAGCGATCGCCGTAATGGTAGTCGCCTGTCCCTGTGCTTTGGGACTCGCTACACCAACAGCCATTCTTGTCGGTACTGCTATGGGCGCAGAACGGGGTCTATTAATCAAAGGCGGCGATGTTTTAGAAAAAGTACACCAGCTAAAGACTGTAGTTTTTGATAAAACCGGCACATTAACCACGGGTAATCCCGTCGTCACGGATTGCTTGTTAATTGAGGAACTAGAGACAGGGGACTGGGGACTAGGGACTGGAAATTCTCAATCCCTGATACAACTAGCCGCAGCCGTAGAAAGCGGTACTCACCATCCCCTAGCAAAAGCGATTCAGCAAGAAGCACAGCAGCAGGAATTATCGATTCCAAAGGCAGTAGACTTTCATACGGAACCAGGGCTAGGGGTATCAGCTGTAGTAGACGGTACAGTTGTCCTGTTGGGTAATTCCGACTGGTTGAGTTGGCATGGAATTGCCATGAACGCGACTGCACAGCAGGTAGCACAGGATTGGGCAACAGCTGGTAAGACAGTGGTTTTCGTAGCAGTTGGGGGAACTTTAACCGGACTGATTGCTGTTTGCGATCCTCTCAGACCAGATGCCAAAACCACCGTAGACAAATTACGTCACATGGGCTTACGGGTAATGGTGCTCAGTGGCGATCGCCTAGAAGCAGCCAACGCCATAGCCAAACAATTAGGATTAGATAGCGCTGACGTCATCGCAGGTGTCCCCCCGACAAAAAAAGCGGCCGCAATACAAGCCCTTCAGCAAGAGGGACTAGGGATTAGCGACTGGAGACTAGGAAAAATTCTTCCCAGTCCCCAGTCCCCAATCCCCAATCCCCAATCCTTTGTCGCAATGGTCGGCGATGGCATTAACGATGCTCCAGCTTTATCCCAAGCTGATGTCGGAATTGCTTTATACTCCGGAACAGATGTGGCGATGGAAACTGCTGAAATTGTACTAATGCGCGATCGCCTGAACGATGTTGTCGAATCTATTCAACTCAGTCGCGCCACCTTCAACAAAATCCGCCAGAATCTTTTCTGGGCTTTTGCATATAATACAGTTGGTATTCCTTTAGCAGCAGGTGTTTTGCTCCCTAGTCTCGGTTTTATTCTTAACCCATCCGGTGCTGCCGCGTTAATGGCTTTTAGCTCTGTTAGCGTTGTCACAAACTCCATATTATTACGGCGGTTGCCTCATCATCCGTAAAAGCTCATTTGGTATTGGACATTGGTCATTGGTTATTCACTAATGACTAATGACTAATGACTAATGACGAGTAGAACGGCCATGTTCTACTTTTTCAAGGTATTATGCAGTTTTAAAGCTGATTTAAATAGCCATCACAAACTACGGTGCGTGAGAATGGTAGGATACGATACTAAACAAATCTTGATTAATCAAAGTTCCACCGCTTTTAGCAATGATTTGTCAATGGCAGCAGAAATCAATGAAAACCATCTACTGATTATTGAAGACGATCAAGGTCGCAAGGAATTTTCTTTAGAGCAGCCTGTCTATTCTATTGGTAGAGACCGCGAATGTAATATTCGTTTAATGTCGCAGTTTGTCTCCCGCCGTCATGCCACATTAGTGAGATTGCCACGAGAGCATAATAGTCATAGCTACTATTATCGAATAGTAGACGGCGATGCCAAAGGAAAGCCTAGTTCCAACGGTTTGATGATTAATGGACGCAAGATGCCAGCCCACGATCTAAAAAATGAAGACGAGATCGTTTTTGGTCCTCAAGTGCGTGCCATTTATTACCTGTTAAGAAATAGTCAGCGTCTGGGGCAAACGGACTCTAGTGAGTACGACATTACATTAATAAACCCCGGCATGACCGAGGACTTAGAGGATTTAGGAGACTGAATTACAACAACTAAAGTCGAAAGCTCACCTATAAAACTTTGGGAAAAGCGTAAAGTTAAAGGGGGAATGGGAAGGGGAATCTAAAGAAAACCTTTCCCCTTTCCCCTTTCCCCTTGAACTCAAAAGTATTGAAATCAAAGCTATCCTGCAAGAATTTCAATCAAATGCCAATGACGGCTACTTTCGATCGCCTGCTTGATGAATTCAAACATTTGTCGGCAGTAATTATCTACTTGCAGTGGCAATTCTTCATTTTTAATCACAATACTCATCCGGGTTTCTGTTTCAGTACTTTTTGATTTGTCAATCAGTACTTCCACTGTGACTAATTTAGAAAAAGGAACATTACCAGGAAACTCACGAGCAATAATGTAATCGCTTGTCTGGTATTGAATATCCAACTGACAGTCCTGTAGAAGTTCTACAAGTAACGGCTGGAGATGGTCACTAGGAACAGAAACAAGAAATGAACAGGTATAGCGACCCATAATAGCCCCACGCCTTGCAACACTCCGTCCATCTTATAATACCGAAGCATGTGACATACTCCTACGCTGATTGCCAGCAATGCAGTGTAGGCTTCTCAACCAATCCGGCTATCGCTGTGGGTAGGCGATAAAGTTCACTTTTAAGTCTACGCAATGCCTTGAGGCAGACTATGACTTTCCTACCTTGTAACCTAAGCTTAAAATTTGATAAAAAACTTTAAAATGAGGCTTTGGCAGAGGTAAAAAATGAAAGTAGCAGTTACTGGCGCAACAGGATTTGTTGGTAGTCATTTGATACAACGACTCCACCAGGAAGGCCATAGAGTACTGGTGTTAACTCGGAACACGAGTTTTGCTCAAAAAGTTTTTCCATCTGGGGCTTTCCCTAATGTTGAAATTGTTGCTTATACACCGACTCAATCGGGTTCTTGGCAAAGTGCGATCGCCCTTTGTGATGCAGTAGTTAATTTGGCAGGAGAACCCATTGGTGAGGGACGTTGGACACCAGAACGCAAACAAGAAATCCTCAATAGTCGGAAGTTAGGCACACAAAAAATTGTGGAAGCGATAGTCAGTGCTAACCCTAAACCAACCGTGTTAGTGAACGCTTCGGCTATTGGCTACTACGGTACCAGCGAAACGGCTACCTTTGATGAAACAAGTTTATCTGGTAAAGATTTTCTCGCCCAAGTCTGCCAAACCTGGGAAGCAGAAGCTACAAAAGTAAAAGACGCTGGTGTGCGCTTAGTAATTCTGCGTTTGGGTATTGTTTTAGGCAATGGTGGTGCTTTGGCTAAAATGATTCCACCATTTAAACTTTTTGCTGGTGGCCCCATTGGCAGTGGTCGTCAGTGGTTCTCTTGGATTCACCTAGACGACTTAGTAAACCTGATTCTACAGGCTTTAACCAGACCAGAAATCGAAGGCGTATATAATGCCACAGCCCCCAACCCAGTGCGGATGGCAGATTTAAGTCATACTTTAGGAGAAGTGATGCATCGTCCTTCTTGGTTACCCGTTCCTGGTTTTGCGATCGAAGCCCTTTTAGGAGACGGGGCAATGGTAGTTTTAGAAGGTCAAAAAGTCCTGCCCAAGCGCACCGTAGAAACAGGCTTTGAGTACCGTTATGCTAACTTACAATCAGCACTAAAAGAAATTCTTAGATAGAGATGGGGAGATGGGAGTGGAGGAGTAGGGCAAAAGGGAAAAGGTTAAAGGGTAAAGCGATAAATTTAACCTTTCCCCCTTACCCCTTTTCCAATGCCCAATGCCCATTTCCTTAACTATTGACTGGAGAAAAACTTTTTGGAAGCCCAGCTGATAATACCGCTGAAAATGGCACCGCCCATGAGGATACCAATTGCTGGGTTAAATAGGGGTTGCCACAATTGATGCCACAAATCCAAACCCAGGTTTACTCCCGCAGCATCACCAATCGCTGCGATCGCTAACCAACCAAAGCCAAACAAAACCAAAAAAACATCTGCTACTAAAACCAGATTTAGCCAATTTAACAACTTATCTTTCATGATTGAAATGGGGCATGGGGCACTTGTACTGAGCGAACGCGAGTGCATCTCGTAGAGAAGTATGGGGCATTGGGCATTGAGAGTCTGGGGAGGTGAGGTGATGGGGAGATGGGGTGAAATTCTCTCCCTACCTCCCCATTCCCCAGTCCTCAGTCCCTACTCCCTACTCTTCAAACAGCCATTTTTTGACTTTGATCAAACTCTGCCAATCTGGTTTCCTGGTTAAACCGTCTTCAATACTATTTTTTATTTCATCTGCCCATTCTTGGTTGACAAAAATTAACTGTTGTGCGAAATCAATGTGTTCCCGTAAACCTTTTTGACCCGTTTCCAGCATTGCTAGGGCGAGATTGATTCTCGCCTGTGGGTCTTGTGGATTTAACTTGACTGCTTTATTTGCAGCTTTGTAAGCCAAGCTGGGTTTGTTATCGAGTAGATATAACCACGCCAAACAAATCCAAGCTGAACTAGTTCTGGGAGCGCGATCGCAAACTTCTTTAAACACAGGGATTAAAGAATCTACTGGTTCTCCAGCTTTATAACGTTCTAAACCTGTGTCAAACAGGGATTCAACTGTTTGAGTCATAATAAATTTAGTCAATAGTCATTAATCATTGGTCATTGGTCATTGGTCATTGGTCATTTGCTTTGGACAAAGGACAAATGACAACGGACAACTAACAAATGACTATATTACACCCCAAATGACTTACCGCAACCGCAAGTTTGGCTGGCGTTGGGGTTAGTAAATTGGAAGCCACCGCCAATCATTGCATCACTATAATCAAGCATTAAGCCATAGAGATATAATAGGCTCTTGCGATCGCAAACAATTCGGAAGCCGTCGTAATCGAAAACTTCATCCTGAGGGCCGATCTTACTGGCGTCTTCAAAGTCCATCATGTAAGACATCCCAGAGCAACCACCCTGACGTACTCCTACCCGCAAGCATAAGTCTTTGCCTTGCCTGTCCTGGAGAGATTTTACCTGGCGCAATGCGGCTTCGCTCAACAGAATTCCACGTTGTTGAGCCTGAGTTGCTTGTGTCATCTGCTTTTTCAACTCCTTAATTATTCCAAGCGTTACCCTGTGTAGGCTTGTTATGGCCTCTGGATTGCCCTTGGTGTTTTTGTATCCATTCTAGCGGCATAGACGTCGCTAAGTGCCAAATTGTAAACACTCCGTCAAAAGCGGCCAAAGATTTTTATTCTAGAATTGAGAGACTCACTGTATTTTATAGATTCGTTTTTTGGAGTTCAAGCCTTTTGGCAGCCACAGATGCAACCACCCTTGTGGTGCAGCCATGAAAATTTAGTCCGAGGCTAGCCATCCCCAAAAGTTTACTTCCTAAATTGCTTCTTTTGATTAAGTTACTCTATGACAAGTTTTAATCGCTCTACCAGTCGTCGGTTGAAGAAATTAACTCAAATTCCTTCTGTATGGGAGGGCGATCGTCGTCCGTTGTCATCACCAAGCCAACATTCAGACTCGGAGACCAAGGGAGAATGCATTCTTTGGGTAGATTACTCCCAAGGTATTGTCCGAGGTATGGATGTGGTAGCTTCAGATATCGGTCCAGAAGCAATAGTTCGCACTTTAATGCGAGCAATGGAACATCCCCATAGTCCGGCAAAACCCGCCAGACCCCAAAGAATTGTAGTCAAAGACCGCGAGATCCAATTTTACCTGCGAGGGGTGTTGCAAGATTTGGATATCGCCATTGACTACGCACCAGAATTACCTTTAATTGACGAATTATTTCGCGGTTTCGCTGATATCCTTGATAGCCAAACCCCCGACTTACCGCCACAGTATGCACAAATTTTGCGAGAGAAGGCATTTGCAATTTGGCAAGCAGCACCTTGGGAATTTTTGGAAGAACAGCAAATTTTATCAATAGAAATTAATAAGTGGGATGTTGGTACTCTCTACGCTTCCATTATGGGAATGCTGGGAATGGAGTATGGGATTTTATTTTATCGCTCAGAAGAGTCTCTCAAGCGGTTTCGGGCAGCAGTTTTAAGAGATGAAGAATCAAAAGAGCGTTTAGAAGAAGCTTTCCTCAAGCAAGATTGTCTGTTTCTCACTTTTGAGAGTGCTGACGAAACCGACGAAGATGAGGATGATATGGATGATTTGGCAGATTTACCACTTTCAGATATTGACCCCACTTTCGGTAATATCCACCCTTTAGAAGGACTGCGTTCTGTTTTATATGATGAGGAAGCACTGGTAATCTATGTTGCCATTGAAAGCTTGAGCCGCTTTCTTCGCGACCACCGACGCCAGCTGCATTCTGAACCCTTCCCCACCCTCAGCCGTCGCTATCGCATTTCTCCCCCACAGTCTGAAGAATCAACTAAATCTGTGGCTGTGACAGTTTCTACCATGCCGCAGTTAGCAGCAGAATTAGAGGAAATGGCTGGCTTTGGTGTTGAGGATGGAGAAATTGACAACCCTAGCTCTGCGACTTTTCGCTCATTACAAGATGACTTGATACCAGAAGATTCTTTCCTTAGTTTAGGTGTGGTCTCTTGGGAAATGTTGGAGTATCTGCGTAAAGGTGTCAACTACCATAAGGCTGGTGAAATCAAACAAGTGGGTGACGGTTTGCCGGTGATTTTAATTCAAACTTCCCGGCCTAAAGCTAAAACTGTAATTGAAAGAATTGAAGCAGCAGGGGGACTCAAAGCAATTTGCTTTAATCCAGGCGCTGACCCCTTTGATGACGATCGCTATGACCTCGGTTTATTGCAAACTCAAAATGGCGAATTGTTCCTCTTTGGTGAATTCTTAGATGAAGATCCAATTCATGTAGAAGCCCGCAAAAAATGGAATCAGCGGTGTAAAAATACTAAAGGCTACTGCGGTTTAATCATTGCCAAAGGACTCACTGGAGCTTCCCGTGGTAATCCCCAATTACGAGATATGATGGCTTTGTTTGAAGCGCGATCGCTCTCACCTAAAGATTTGGGCATTGGCACTCTCCAACTCATGCCCCAACTTAAATTTGAATAGTTGCATTTATGGCCGTAATCCTCAATCAGCTGTCCTACATTTAGGGAACCCCAAAAAATAAATTATTCTAATTTCTGGACTCAACACAACTGTTTTCTCCCCTGCCCTCTGATCCCTGCCCCCCTGCCCACACAACGATGAAATATTTTTTTACTTGGAAGTCCCTTAACGCAGCACATTTTTTTGTGTTCGCTGTTGACTGTTGAGAATTGACAGTTAACCGTCACCGGTCAACGAAGCTCATGAGTAACTGTGCAATAGAGTTCTTGCAGAAGTGTAGCTGCAATACTGCTCGCTTTGTGCATTTTTAACTCTGAATTAGCTTTGGGGTAAAGGTTAAAGGGAAAAGGATTGAAGAAGGCAGCTCTGCCTTTCTTGATAAAGAAAAAGAGTCTTCCCTTTCTCCCTTAACCGTTTGCCCTTCCTTTAGCCTTTCCCACTCTTCAATTAGCGCGTATCTCAGGATGCAGGACTTTGCAATCCCCACTTGGGGCAATTTGCACTCAGAAGCCTAATTTATAAGTTTCTATTCCCCCACTTCTGTAGATATGGGATTAATTGTGCCTCTATCCACTCGCAAAACTGAAAGTTACCCTTTAGCAGATTACTTTTTGTGTCTAGACCAAAAACCAACCCCACCAATAATTAAAGGTTGACTTTACGCAAATTTCATGAAGTATCGATATTCCCAAATTTCCCAATACTTTATTTTATATGTTTTTTAATATAATTTTTCAGATTTTAATCAATACTATTTATAAATTGCCTTTTAATTAAACCTCGGTGATGCACTTCAATATCGAAATCTTTTTTTTAACAACTTTTTCAGCTTAGCATCTTGTTATATATCGCTATTATTAAGCAAAAGCTCAAGATTATATATTTTACTTTGTAAGTTTTTTATAAAGGTTGAAAAAATAGGCTTTTTTGTCTAAATAAAGATTATTTGAAGTACGTATATTCTCGCTATAATGAACACAATACCTAAAAAAATGAAATATATAATCATTGTTGACAAGTATAAGTACTTCTAAATAATGATTGAATTTCAGATATTTTTTGGAAATCATTTTTATTTTAGTTGAACTATGAGCAAAAATTTAACTTGTGAATATGTAAGACGATAATTCTCTCAAAACAATTTCTATTACCTTTAGATAGATGAAGACAATGAAAACAAAAATAATTTGTTGATATGGCAGCAAATTATATCGCTAGAGGGAAGAGAAAAAATATCCAAAAATTCATCGTATCTTTACGGGGAGTTAACGTAAAAGTATGAAACAAAACTAAAATATTATTAGAGGCAACACTCAAGTAACATCACTTTTTTGGGTTGATTAATCTGTGTAATATTACAGTTAATGTTGTTAAAATTTATCAGCAAATCTTGGATATTTACACCGCAGCTTTTTTGACTGCAAAATTGAGAGAACAAATGAATCAGTTCAATAAACAAAAACCAAAACTTATAAGGCTTGAAGTAAATCTTAGCTGATTGGTTACAGTAATGCGTGTAGATGGGCGTTTGGTCTAGAGCGATCGCTTATTTACCTGCTTTTGAGTAAGTGTTCACTAGTTATATATACCATTCCAACCTGGCTCAGGGTCAGTATTTAGGTACGAAAATGATTCTCAAGCTGGATTTTCAAATGTTATACCAGATGTTCTCTCCAAGAAAGTTGGGTAAACTTGGCTAAAACATAAGCTAAAATGCTTTCCCTGGAAAATATTTTTGGAAATCTTGATTGAGTCAAGAGTAGATATCTCAAATTCATTGAGAAAACTTAATTGTCAGGGTTTACTCATGCTGTTACTGAGGTTATTATTTTCAAAAGCAAGTATGTGCTTTTTATGCTGTCACAATGGTAACAAAAAGTGTAGTGTTTTGATTTTTTTAGAAAATGATGAATACTTTGACAAAACGACCAATCTTAATATTAATGGTATTACTTGTTTCATGACACAAACTCTGATAATCTTATCGTTTTCCTCTTTAGTTAGACCTTTTTCGATAATGTAAATATACAGCAAATAGCATGATAATGACAAATAAAAAATGGGCCGTAAAACGTATAACTGTCAACCTCGCAACACAGGAAGCGGAAAAACTAGAAAAATATTGTCAACAAACAGGTAGACCCGCAACTGATGTCATTCGTGAACTGATTAGAAGTTTGCCTATGTCTGACGAGGGCAAAGATGGAAATAAGTAAGAAGATGCTTTTACGACTTACCTGATAACTGCTTTGCCACCAAAAAAATAACTGTGATACTTTTTTGAGTCCGCTGCAATGGACAAGAGTTTGTCTAATCGATACAGACGCGTTTTTCTCGCGTCTGGTCATTTGCTAGGACTAAAAGGAGTAATCAAAGACGTTTTAGTATTGACATTGCCTAGCCTTAATATGCTGGTGAGTTGATATTAAGTAGCAAATTCCGACGCCAACCCAGTTACAATCTGTAAAGAAACTGAAAAGGAACGACGGAATGCGTGTTGCAATTGTAGGTGCGGGACTGGCTGGGCTAGCAACCGCAGTTGATCTAGCTGATGCTGGTTGTGAAGTACAGATTTTTGAGTCTCGTCCGTTTGTGGGTGGTAAAGTTGGCAGCTGGGTTGATGGAGATGGCAACCATCTAGAAATGGGGTTGCATGTATTTTTTGGGTGCTACTACCAATTATTTGACTTGATGAAGAAAGTGGGGGTGTTAGAAAACTTACGCCTCAAAGAACATACCCACACTTTTATTAACAAAGGAGGCAGAACTGGTGCTTTAGATTTTCGGTTTATTACAGGTGCGCCTTTTAATGGATTAAAAGCATTTTTTACTACTTCTCAATTATCATTGCAGGATAAATTGCAAAATGCGATCGCCTTGGGTACTAGTCCGATAGTTCGCGGCTTAGTGGACTTTAACGGGGCGATGAAAAGCATCCGCAATTTAGATAAAATCAGTTTTGCCGACTGGTTCCGCAGCCACGGTGGCAGTAATGGTAGCATCAAACGGATGTGGAACCCCATCGCCTACGCACTGGGATTTATTGATTGCGAAAACATTTCTGCCCGTTGTATGTTAACAATATTCCAGTTCTTTGCAGCCAGAACTGAAGCTTCAGTCATGCGAATGCTGGAAGGTTCTCCCTATGAGTATTTACACAAGCCGATTCTGGAATATCTGGAAGCTAAAGGCACTAAAGTTTACACCCGTCGCCAAGTGCGGGAAATTCAATTTACAGAAACAGACGAACAAACCCGCGTTACAGGCATAACAGTTGCCCAAGGTGATACAGTAGAAACTATTACTGCTGACGCTTATGTTTTTGCCTGTGATGTTCCAGGTATTCAGCGAATCTTACCCCAAGAATGGCGTAAGTGGTCAGAATTTGACAACATTTATAAACTTGATGCAGTGCCAGTGGCAACAGTGCAATTACGCTTCGATGGGTGGGTGACAGAACTCAACGATGGAGAACAGCGTAAACAGCTAAATCAAGCTGCTGGAATAGATAATTTACTTTATACAGCTGATGCAGACTTTTCTTGTTTTGCCGATTTAGCGTTGACTAGCCCTGCCGATTATTATCGCCCAGGACAGGGATCTTTATTACAACTAGTGCTGACGCCCGGAGATCCCTTTATTGCACAAAGTAATGAAGCGATCGCTCAACATGTCCTCAAGCAACTCCACGAACTGTTTCCCTCATCGCGCGAGTTAAATATGACTTGGTACAGCGTGGTAAAACTTGCTCAGTCTCTCTACCGAGAAGCACCAGGAATGGATGTTTATCGTCCCAACCAAAAAACACCAGTGCATAATTTCTTCCTTGCAGGAAGTTATACACAGCAAGACTACATAGACAGCATGGAAGGGGCTACCATTTCTGGACGGCGTGCAGCAAAAGTGATTTTGGAGAGTTTGAAAAATTGACATAGACACCCAGTGGTTTTTGTCAAAGAGTAGACGCCAAGGAAGAAAAAATAATGTCAGATTGGTTAGAACATACTGTGCAAATAGAAGTAGAAGCTCCCATAGATTTAGTATGGAGCCTCTGGTCTGATTTGGAACAAATGCCTCGATGGATGAAGTGGATTGATTCAGTCAAGATTCCGCCAGATAATCCGGATATATCCCTTTGGAAATTGAGTAGTAACGGTCTAGAATTTACTTGGAAATCCCGAATTCTGAAAGTAATTCCCAACCAAATTATTCAATGGGAATCAGTTGATGGTTTGCCGAATCAGGGAGCGATTCGCTTTTACGATCGCCACAGTAATACAATCGTCAAAATGACCATTTCCTATGCTATCCCCGGTATTATTGGCAAAATTATGGATAACTTGTTTTTGGGGCGGATAGTTGAATCAACAATCAAAGCTGATTTGGAAAGGTTTAGACAATACGCCCTGAGTATTAAATCTAGTTAGCTGAAACTAGGTTCTGTTAACAGAAAGTTTCATTAAATTAAATCCAAAACTATGCAGCATTATAAATTGCTGGTTCTGGAAGTAAATCACCTGTAGCTTCGTAAGCAATAATCAAAGACTCTAAAGCTTCAATTCCATTTGCTACTGCTGATTCGTAAGTATCCCCATGAGTCCGCCAGCGTTGTCCTTGGAAATCAGGAAATCCTACCAAGAAGCAATTATCTTCTTCAGACCATTGAATAAGCATTTGGTATTTAAGCTTACTCAGCTTGTTTGTTCACTTCTACTTCTTTATCTGACTTTCTGCACTTATACCAATTCTCTGTCAACTTGCACTGAATAATTAATGTAAGTTATCTCTTGTGTCCTACCCTGCGGGAAGCCGCTCCGCGTCTATGCGTCCTTTGCGGTTCGTTTAAAAAATGGGCGTTGCTGAATCAAGGGATGATTCTTGTGGGGTGGGCATCCTGCCCGCCCGGAAATATAAGGGACGGGCAAGATGCCCATCCCACAAAACTAGTAAAATCATTCCGCAATTATGTAACGCCAAAGAATATTAGGTGCATCTTCATGGAGAGTTGGTATTAGAGAGTTAAAAACTACCAACTTGGATCGCTAAACAAATTAATGGTTAATTCTTCGCGTGGTGGTATCGCACTGATACAGGCGCGGATGTTTTCTCCATCTTCTAATTCCACGGTACAAGCGTAACAAGACCCCATCAGACAACCGGTGGGAATAAATACTCCAGCCCGATCTGCTACATCTAAAAGGGCTTCTCCGACTTCGGCGTCTACGGTAACATCATCTGGTAAAAAGCGGACACGAACAATCATCAATCTTACGGTTTTGATTTGGAATTGATTCGTAAGGGTTGTTATTTGTCCTTTGTAAAGACAAATGACAAATAACCATCTTAACGAAAAAATGTGCAATCTCTTCTATGCAACTCATACCAATTTGAAAAATGATTGTGGGTGATAGATTCGCTACACTCTGATTCACCAACACTATTCCCAATCCAAAATTCAGAATCCAAACTGGTATTAGCTTAAGACAAAAACGGAGTTAAGTCTAAATGGTTTTCGACTTCAGTAGCTAGGGAATCTAAAATCTGCTCTCTTTGTTCTCGGTAGTTAGCAACACCAGTGGGCAAAGATTTTAAACCTCGTTGTTGGCGGAGTCGATTTAACCAAGCCCGTCGCCAAGGGCCGTTGTCAAAAATTCCGTGGAGGTAAGTACCCCAGACTGACTGACAACTATCCACTAACCCTAAGTTAACATCGTCAAATAGGGCATGGAAAGATTGGCTATCTATTCCTTGCTGTTCAATGCGCGATCGCCCCTGGTGGATCTCAAAGCCATTAACTGGCAAGCCCAATTGTGGATAATTCGAGCTAACTTGCCGCTGGCGGGCAATTTTCTGTCCTGTAATTACAGTTCTGATTGGTAAAAGATTTAACCCTTGATATCTACCTGCTTGTCCTTCTATTCCTTCTGGGTCGGCTATGATTTGTCCGAGCATTTGATACCCACCGCAGATGCCTAAAACTGTTCCCCCAGAAGCAGCATAATGTTGAATCGCTTCTGCCATGCCGCTTTTTTGCAGCAGTAGTAAATCAGCAATTGTGGTCTTTGTACCTGGAATAATTACTGCATCTGGATGTCCTAAATCTTGCTTAGGGCTGATGAATTTTACTGAAACTGTGCTTTCGGATTCTAGTGGATCGAAATCAGTGAAGTTGGCAATTCTGGGTAAACGAATAACGGCAATATTGAGGTCAGTATGGGCTTTGTTTGATTGACGTTCTAGCAGGTCAAGGGAGTCTTCCGCTGGAAATACTTCTTGTAAGTAGGGTATAACGCCAACAACGGGAATACCTGTGCGTTCTTCCAACCATTTTATTCCTGGTTCTAGCAGCGATCGCTGTCCTCGGAACTTGTTAATTACTACACCTTTAATTAAAGCGCGTTCATCGGGTTCCAATAATTCTAGAGTGCCTACTACATGGGCAAAAGCGCCGCCCCGATCGATATCAACTACTAGTAAAGTTGGCGCATTCAAATATTTTGCTACGCGCATATTCGTTAAGTCGCGGTGCTTGAGGTTAATCTCAGCGGGACTACCCGCACCTTCACAAACTAGCAAGTCAAATTCTGTTCCTAAATGCTGTAGCGATTCTTCAATTGTCCGCCACCCCAGTTCAAAATATTGCTCGTAGTAATCTGCGGCACCCACTTTGCCCACAGGTCTACCTTTAATAATTACTTGCGAAGTCATATCCCCTTGGGGTTTAAGTAAAATTGGATTCATTTCTACCCAAGGTACGACTCCCGCAGCCCAAGCTTGTACTGCTTGGGCGTAGCCAATTTCTCCACCACTGGCAGTGACATAAGCATTTAAAGCCATATTCTGACCTTTAAAGGGAGCCACTCGCCAACCACGCCGCGATAAAATTCGACAAATAGCTGTAGTTAAGAGTGATTTCCCCGCGTGGGATGTTGTCCCCACTACCATAATTGATTTCATAGTCACTATTCAGCTTTTTAATATATAAGATGAAATTTTAGGGGCTGGGGACTGGGGACTGGGGACTGGGAACTAGGAAATAAATATTTAGGAATACTTTCTCACCCAATACCCAATGCCCCATGCCCCATACCCAATGCCCTATCCCTCACCACATTGTAAAGACTTCATGAATGGGCGTCATGTTTCCGTATATTAATTGTTCCCTTTGATTCGCTAATCCTAACTCTTTAGTTTTCTGTTCTAAAAAGGTAACCGCAACCAACGAGTCACTACATTGTATAAACGATCGCGCCATGAAGGAGTACGCCAATTCTTACCTTGGTATCGTTCTATCAACTGGCGTCCCAAAGGAGTGAGGCGATAACTATCTGTAATTCCCTGACCATCGACTTCTCGGCGCAATACACCCACTTCAATCAGCCAGCCCAAGGCGTTGTCAGATGCTAATTCTGATAAAGGACGCTGAGTATAACCCTGCTTAAATCCATTTTCCAGGGCGATCACACTCAACGATACACTCTGGTGTCGCATGAGTTTAAATAAAGATGGATTAAAGGGCGAACATATTAGCGATCGCTCCGCCCTTTCGATTGTGCTAGGAGGATAGACAAAAGTTTTTGGGTTTTGGAAATCAACAGGAGGCATTGTGTACGGGTAGAAATTTTTCTTTGAATAAAAATTAATTTCAGAATATATTTTTTTGCACTGCTTACCTCATCTAAGCAGAGTTTAGTTACCTAAACTATAGTTATGTTATTTTTTAGTAAATATATTTAATCATTATAAATTAATGTAAAATTTCAAGTGCATCAAGAATCTGAAACAGGAAAGGTTAATTATGCCTCTAGCAGTTGGTACGGATGCACCTGCATTTACCGCCAAAGATACAAACGGCAACACAGTCTCTTTATCTGATTTTGTTGGGAAGACAGTTGTTTTGTATTTTTACCCCAAAGATGATACTCCAGGCTGTACCAAACAAGCCTGTAGTTTTCGGGACGCCCAAGCTAAGTATCAAGGTAAAGATGTGGTAGTGCTGGGAGTCAGTGCAGATGATGAAGTTTCTCATCAGGCATTCACCCAAAAATATAATTTGAATTTTCCTTTACTGGCTGACACCGACAAATCCCTCATCAAAGCTTTTGATGTGGATGGCGGTGGTTACGCTAAGCGCGTCACCTACGTAATTGGCCCTGACGGCAAAATCACCCATGTTGACGCTAGTGTAAATACCACCACCCATGCTGAGGATGTTTTGGCTGCACTTGGGCTGTAGTTTTTTGGTTGAGAACTAAGGATTTTTGAAAGGTTTAACCTCAACCCCAAAACCTTGGGGTTGGGGTTATTGATTTGAATTCAGTTACCTGATGGTAATTTAAACGATGGTAACTCTCTAGTCGTTTGCTGTGCTTGTTGGCACTGGAGTGTTTGCTGTTGATTTGCCTTTAAAGGATCTGCTGTTGCTGATTGGGTTGATGATGTCGGCGACGCCGATGCAACCGTTGGCGATCCTGGGGTTGTTAGTTGCCCTTGTTGACGACATTGGAGTAATTGTTGTTGTCTAGCTTTAAAAGCTTCTGCGGTTGAGTTGAGCTGTTCGTTCTGTTGTTGAGAATTCCAGTTGAGAGTTCCGAAATTTGCCCGGTGAATTAGATCGAACATGTTGAAATTATCTGAATTCGAGCGGGAAAACGGATCGGTATTTTGGTCTGTTGTACTACCACTAGGAAAAGCATCCGCTGGGCTGCTCAACTGAGCCAAACTAGGTTGAGCCATCAGTAAAGGAGCAAAGCTAACTCCGGCTGCGGTAGCCAAGAAGAGTCTAGTAATTTGTAAAAATGGTTTTTTCATGGATTTCGACTCGAAAATTGCTCTATTTTATCTTAAGCAAGAGTCCGTCGTAGTTGGGGCTGAATACTAACTAAGGCGACAACGGCAAAACCAAACAACACTAACAAAGCCCCCCCAAAGGTAACATCACCCCAAGGAGCCTGCATAACTACACTATCCAAAGCCCAACTACTGTGGAGATAGAGATAGCGAATAGGTTCGATGGCATAACTGAGGGGATTTAGAGTAGCGACAACCTGCAACCACCCAGGCATAAACGATAGAGGAGCCAAAGCAGTACTGGCAAATAATAATGGTAGGTTAGTGACGAAAATTACCGCAATTAGTTCAATATGACCTGGTAAGGCAAAAGCTAAGCCCAGGGAAATTGCTGTCACACCTAAAGCTAGGAGGAAAACAATTAAAGCGATCGCACCTAAACCAGCTGCATCAGGTAATCCCGCACCTAAAAACGCCGCTGCTCCTACAATCACAGCTGCTTGCAGTAAACTTTGGCTGATGATGAAGATTGCCGAAGCAAAGACAATAGAAAACCGTGATGCTAGAGGTGCTACTAGCAAACGATTCAAAAAGCCAAATTCGCGGTCAAACATGATAGGCAAACCAGCATTCAGCGCTCCAGCAAATGCTGTAAATACAATTACGCCAGCAGCCAAAAATTGACCGTAATTTGTCGTACTGCCAAATAAGCCTTTGGGCGCATTTTGGAATAAAGCGCCAAACAGTACCAACCACATCACTGGCTGAATAATTCCGGCGACTAATGTCGAGGGACGCCGTTGCAACTGAATAAACAAGCGACGAGTTAAAGCCAGCGTCTCTTGTACCAATTCACCGAAAAAGTTAGGAGCATGGTTAGCATCTGCTTGTGGTGATGCTAGTGTCTGCCAATTAAGATCGGATTTAGGAGTAACACTCATAAGAATTTTGGATTTTGGATTTTAGATTTTGGATTGGGCATTAGGAAGGGGGAAAGGGAAAGGGGTAAGGGGGAAAGGTTAAATTTATCCCTTTACCCTTTAACCTTTCCCCTTCCTCCCCATTCCCTACCTCATATTCTGCTTTTTCTCAGCTTTGGGATCGCGGGTGGCGATCGCTGCTAGTTCTGCATCCATCAGTGTGCGTCCTGTGGCTGCGAGGTAAACATCATCAAGACTGGGGCGAGATTGGGCGATGCCAAATATGGGCAAGCCAGCGGTATTTAGGGTTTGCTGTATTTTGATGAGAACGTCATTTTGGGGTGTCACGACCAAGTTGAGTGAATTACCTTGGGCGCTGTTGATGATGACTTCTTGGACGAAGGGCAAAGATTGGAGCAGGTTTTTAGCTTTTTGGGCTTCTTCAATGGGGGAAAACTCCTGAATTCGCAAGGTGATGCGATCGCCTCCTACTCGATCTTTCAATTGCGAAGGTGTCCCAGCAGCAATTACAACGCCGCGATCGATAATTGCCACGCGATCGGCTAGGGCGTCAATCTCTTCTAAATAATGGCTGGTAATTAGTACCGTCGTCCCAGAAGCGCGTAATTTTCTCAGAAAATCCCATACCACAAAACGGCTTTCTATGTCAAGTCCTACAGTTGGCTCGTCTAAGACTAAAACATCCGGTGCATGGAGTAACCCAGCAGCTAAATCAAGGCGTTTGCGTAAACCGCCAGAGTAGGTTCCGGTTTTTTTATTGGCGTATTCTTGTAAACCGAGTAAATCCAATACTGTCTCAATACGCTGTTTGGCTGCTGCACCGGGGATATGATAAAGTGCTGCTTGCAATTGCAGCAGTTCTCGTCCAGTCAACACTTTATCTATAGCGACTTCCTGAGCTACATAGCCTAATTTTTGTCTTGCGACTCTCGGATTATCTAATACCGAAATACCGGATACTTCGATTTTGCCAGCATCCGGTGTAGTGAGTGTACACAAGGCACGCAAGGTGGTAGTTTTTCCAGCACCGTTGGGGCCAAGTAAACCAAAGATTTCTCCTGACTCTACCTGAAACGAAACATCCTTAACGGCAACCACCGTGCCGTAGGATTTTTGCAAATTTTGAATTAAAACGGCGGGAGCCATGACAGCTTTTCCCCAACTATACAAATCTCAATAAATCTATTTTTATTGTAGAAGGTGGGGACAAAGAAATAGCGCATGAGCGAAAATATGTAAATAAGTTCGCTTCATGCGCTATGCTGCCAAAAATTTGGGATTATTTTAAGCAAGTTGTTTGATTGCGTTTGTGGCGAAATATACCAAATACTATAATTTTGCGACTATAAAAGGAGCTTTTGAACTCGTAAACTAACTTTTGCGACTTTAAAAGCAGCTTTTGTAACTTTAAAAGCAGCTTTTGTGACTTTAAAAGTAGCTTTTGTGACTTTAAAAGCAGCTTTTGTGACTTTAAAAGCAGCTTTTGTGACTTTAAAAGTAGCTTTTGTGACTTTAAAAGCAGCTTTTGTGACTAGTTTTGTATTAACTTACAGCAGATTGCAAATTGGTGAGGTACAGATCATCGTAGGGGCGCACAGCTGTGCGCCCCTACCCGTGTACTTCATTTACCTGAAAAATGCTGTAAGTAGATGTGGGAAAATTACGAAATTAGCACGCTATTTAACAACTTTCAACGTTTTGAGGCTAGTATCATTGCAACCACTGATCGATCCTCCCATCGCCTGGATTTGTTGCAAGTAGTCAAGAACGGGTTTGGTGATGAGTTCCCCTGGCATTAATGCGGGAATTCCTGGAGGATAGGGACAGACGATTTCGGCACAAATGCGATCGCAAGTCTTTGCTAAAGGTAATATTTCACTAGCAGCAAAAAAAGCTTCACGGACAGACAAACACAAATTAGTACCGAATGTTGTGGAAAAATCCTGCAAAATATAGTTTTTAACAGTAGCATTAGTTGGGCGATATTCTTTGGCGAGAATGGTAAAACCTTGGACTAATTGGTGAATATCAGCTGCGGTATTGCCTAAACTAATAATAAAAGTAAGGTGCTGCTGAGACGGAAATTCAGCAGTAACGGCAAATTTTTCATCCAAAATTTCATCTGCTGTAAATCCGGTTAAACCTAAATTAGAAACAGTTACTGTTAATCGCGTTTTATCTAAAGCCACAAAGCCAGGAGATCCCCCCAACCCCCCTTGATAAGGGGGGCTTAAGACAGATAAGCCAGGAAGTTGGCTGATTTTGGTTCTGGCTTCCTCAGCAAGTTGCAAAGTCTGAGACATCAGCATTTTTCCGTGGAGTGCCATTTGCTGACGTGCTGCATCTAGAGAAGCTAAAAGTATATAACTAGGACTGGTAGACTGTAGGAGCTGCAAAGCTTTACTAATGCGATCGCTATCTATCCTATTACCTTGGATGTGCAACATTGATGCCTGTGTCATGGCACCAAGGACTTTGTGGATGGATTGTACAGTTAAATCGGCATCTGCGGCTAAAGCGGGAGTGGGCAATTGGGGATGAAAGCTAAAGTGTGCGCCATGTGCCTCATCTACGAGTAAAGGAATATTATATTGATGAGCAATATTGGCGATTGCCTTCAAATCTCCACAAACACCGTAATATGTGGGGTAGACTGTCAACACTGCTTTGGCGTCAGGATGTTGTTGGAGTGCAGATTCTACAGCAGTGGGTGTGATGCTATGGGCAATATCTAAAACTGAATCGTATTCAGGATTGAGAAAAATTGGTATAGCACCAGAAAGAATTAAGCCGGCGATCGCAGAAGAATGCACATTTCGAGGCAGAATGATTTTATCGCCTGCACCACAAGTAGCGAGAATTGCCGCCTCAACCCCACAGGTAGAACCGTTAACAAGAAACCATGTTTGCGAAGCGCCGAATGCTTGGGCTGCTAATTGTTGTGCTTGTTGAATTACGCCTTGGGGTGCAAAAAGATTATCTAAATCTGCTAATTCCGTTAAGTCGGCGCGAAAGACAGCTTTGCCAAGTAAATCGGCTAAAGGTTGAGAGATGCCCTTGCCTTGTTTGTGTCCTGGCATGTAAAAAGGAGCGTGGGAGCGTGTTGCATTGGCTTTTAAAGCGTCTAATAGGGGTGTTTGGTTTTGATCGAGCATTTAAAAAAAACCAACTGTCAATAATAAGATTTCAAGTCTCTTAGGGCATATTCATAGACGATAAAATTACCAGATGTCTATTTACGAAGGACTACGCCTACACAATTTTACTTACAGCGCTTTTCAAGTAATTGAACTACACCACTCCCTACTCCCCACTCCCCATTCTCCGCCTCAATTGTGGTCTCAATACCACCAAAACTGCTGTAATTACAAAAACTCATCCTTGTATAAGCCCAAAATAACCCGATCTAGAACAACTTAAGCTGAGCTTATACATGGACATGTTTTTCTCGAAATTTGTGTTTTTGTATAAATAAAACTAAAGCTGTTCTAGAACGACTTATTTTTTATTTATAAAAAGTCCTCGAATGATAAGTCAAAAAGAATTTTTTCTCGAACAACTTATTGTTAATTTATAGATTAAGACATTTTTGTCGATCTGACACCTTCTGAAGTGACAAATCAACATGTTTTAGTCATTCGGGCATGTTTTGAGCAAGTAAAAAACATGTTTTAGTACAATTGGTCGTGCGCTTACGACCAACATTGTTGTGCTTTTACGACGATCTGTACCTCATCTGCTGTCAATCAAAGATTTTATCTAGGTTTTACAGCGTTTTTCATCTATTTAAAACACAATTTCTGGTAGAGTAGCACAGCTAGCTGTGCAACCCTACAACGTGGTCTATTTACGTGAAAATTGCTGTAAATTATGATTTTCATCAACAAACACATTCTGTTCATCAACAAAATCATTTGATTAAAGGAGCAATACTTTTCTACCAGAGGCTACGGGTAGCTTGCTACTCCATCGGAGTACGTTAAATGATGATACAAATACGTTGGTAGGGGCACGTCAATGTCGTGCCCTTACGCGAAATCTATAGAACCCATTTGACATCTTGCAGATTTTGAATTAAGATGCCTGGAACCATCTAATCGATACCCTTCATCTACTAACACCTGTAAGCCATCTTCTACTGCAAAGCCATCTTCATTATCTTCCTTTGACCAAGGATAATTCCCTGTTAGTTTGTGAATCCCTCGCCTTAAGCCTTCAATAATCCCCTCTGGAGTATGAAAATTCCCATTCGTTAAATCTAAGAAAACAACTAAAGGCTTTTGTTCTGGCGAACAAAATTCGCTGATTCTTTCTCTGATATATCGCAATAGAGAGGTTTTTCCATTACGCCGCAAGCCTACCAAATTGACACATTGAGGACTAATCGCGCCAATGCGGTTTTTAATCTCTAAAATCTCTCTTATCCGTCCGTAAAAACGTTGTGGAGGAACGGGAGAAGCATATTCAAATGGATTATCAGCTTTGGGCTTTAGCTGATGCAATTGTTTATTAAGTAACGCAATTTCAGGAAAATGTTGCACAATAACTTGAGCCGAAACTGCCCGCCCACCTAAATCGTTACCCTCATCACGGGAAAGATGCACAATTCCACAAACTTTTCCTGTTAGTAAATTTAATAAAGGCGAACCACTAAACCCTGAGATAACTTGCCCTTGCTTTAACTTATAGAGAATAATATCCTGTTTAAAACTTATTCCCTCATATTTAAAACTTGCTGAATCTCCCAGCGAATAATCAACTTCGCTATTCTTTGGATAACCGAAAATATATAAATCATCGTTGGTTTTCGGTTCTGTGTCATCCAATTCAACACAGGGATGATCCAAACAATCCTCATCCAGTTGTAAAAGGGCTAAATCAAGGGGATATTTGTATAATTGCGTAACTTTAGCTGTGTAATTCTGGTTTCCCGCTTTCCAAAATACTTGCACGGGGTTATCTTTCGCAGATTCGACTACATGGGCGCAGGTGAGAATCCAATTCGGTGCAACAAAAAAACCTGTTCCCTGACTACTGGCAACATTTAAACGCACTGTACAGCGTTGTAAATCGTCTTCGTTACCCATTAATTGCTCTCACCTAGCATCTTTGTAAAAAGATTACCACAAGTGTAAGACAATCAACTGTTATTTACCCCATTCCATAGTAATTTCCAGGTTAGCTGTGCCTGTTCCTTTGACAATTAAAGCGGTTAGTTGTCCTGACTCAACTCCAATTTGTAAACCTAGTTTGACACTAAATTTATCTGGTTTGACTGTCTCGCTAATATCTTTTAATGTACTTGCCACATCTTCAGCAATAGATTTAATAATTTCTGTTGCTTGTTTAAAAACTCTGGTTTCATCAGAAACAGGTTGTTCCCCTATAGGCGTAACCTCTACTTTAATTATTCTGCCGTCAGAAAGTTCAAAGGAAATAATTTTTGTTCTATCTGCCATAGTTGATTTTTTATATTAATTTTTTGTGCCAGGATCTTCCTAAATAATGGGAAGAAGGTAAGCTAATACATTTTTAATTTACACAATCAGGGCGGGCAAGATGCCCACCCCACAAGAGTTTTAATCTTAAGTAATATGCAAGTTGAATGTCTAACAGCTTATATGGTATTGTTACATTTTTAGGGCACGATTAATTTAATAAAAATTGGTATTGCACGCAGAGAGAAGTTTGATCGGCGGAAGCCGCCGCTCAAAACTTCGGTGGGCGCAAAGGACGCAGAGTAAAAAGAGAATCGTTACGCACAATGCTATGCTTGCGTTAAAATTCGTAAGTCCTGTGTAGCTGAATAGATGAGACCTTATCATCAAATTCCAATTTTTGAGTGTGGTGAACCGTTGGTGGAGATTCCTTTGGAATTGTTTGCGGTAGAATCTCCCCATCCTTATGAAAAATTAGGTGCGCCTTATGGCGATCGCTCTCCTTATTATCTCCGTCAAAGCGTCATTGAAAATTTGATTCAAGTGCAAAATTACCTTGAATTGTTGCGTCCGAAATGGCAAATTCAAATATTTGATGCCTATCGCCCGATCGCAGTCCAACAGTTTATGGTAGATTACAGCTTCGCCCAAGCAGTACAAGAAAGAGGACTGATTGAGGCGGAATTATCACCAAACCAACGCCAAGAGATTTGGCAAGCGGTTTATGAAATTTGGGCTGTACCGAGTTTAGATGAAAAAACTCCCCCTCCTCACAGCACGGGTGCTGCGGTGGATGTGACTCTGGTAGATGATACTAGAGAAATAGTGAATATGGGTTCGCCCATTGATGAAATGTCAGGGCGATCGCATCCCGATTATTATGCCAATAGTGACCATCCAGAAGCAGAGAAATATCATGCTTCCCGTCAGCTATTGCGGGATGTAATGTTAAAAGCCGGTTTTCAACGCAATCCTAAAGAGTGGTGGCATTTTTCTTTTGGCGATCAAATGTGGGCTTGGCTGAAT
Source organism: Nostoc sp. CCY 9925 (assembly GCF_963920935.1). NCBI lineage: Bacteria > Bacillati > Cyanobacteriota > Cyanophyceae > Nostocales > Nostocaceae > Nostoc > Nostoc sp. CCY 9925. The sequence goes on from NZ_CAWUDO010000012.1 coordinate 118,844, forward strand.
AATCAATCTAATCCAGCCAATAGTGTTAACGCACGTTATGGGCGTCTTATTTAGAAAAGAATTCAGGAGCCAGAATTGACAACTCAGAACTCAGAATTCAGAATTCAGAATTAAATTCAAGTCCGCAAGTGTCTAATAAATGGTGAAACATCACACTAAATCTTTTCTGGCGAAGGCTGCGCCAACGATAAGCGTCGATCCTTCACTTTCTGACTCCTGAATTCTGAATTCTTCTTCAAGCATCTTGGGGATTTAATTCCCTTAACTCTTCTGTAGTGTAAGTTCCAATGGGAGTCCAAATTAGATAAGGAACGAGTAACAGCGTTGCTAGTGGAGAAATTGGCAAAACGCAGATACCAAGGACAACGGCACAAATCAAACCAAATAGTCCGAGAATTTCTCCAACTTTGAGACTACGAAACCTCAGCATTACAGGTATGTAGGCGACTGTGATAATTTCCACCAAAAGGTACAAAGCCATTAACAGCCAAGTAATTACACCTCCTGGATTTTTTTGCCAGACAATATTGGCTGAAGCTGCACCACAAATAAAAATCACAGTCCAAATGAGTGGAATCAGCGGCTCAAAAACTAGCCATCGAGGGCGACTTAAGTGTGCGAACCATTTCACATCGCGCGGCGTGATGAAGAAACTACCAAGGGCGACGAAGAAAGTTACAGCCCCAATTACTATCCAAGATGAAATCATACTGCACTCTTGCTTGTGTATTTTGTCAAGTCATACACTGCAAGTTTGACAATTTAGAGGATAGGTTAAATCATTCGCTGGTGCTAATCTTATACCAATCTGAAAAATGATTTTGGTCGATGGATTCACAAAACCCAGATACAGAAGCCGATTCCCAATCCAAAATGGTACTAGGCATCTTGGGGATTGAGATTAATCATCTGCCAAGTGGTATAAGTTCCGATGGGACTCCAGAGCAAATAAGGAACTAATAAGAGTGCTGCCCAACCAGAAATGCTTAAGACTGCAAGCATCAACAAAGCACCAATGAGAAAACCTGTGCCACCAAGAATTGTGCCTATTTTTAGGCTACGAAGCCTAAACATTACGGGTGTATAGGCAATGGTGACAATTTCTAATAGCAAATATAAACCCATGATTAACCAGGTTGAAGTGCTTCCTGGGTCTTTTTCCCAAACAATATAAGCCGACCAAGCACCGCAAATAAATATTACAGTCCAAATAATTGGAATTGCGCCTTCAAAAGTTAACCATCTGGGTCGTTGTAAGCGCTTGAACCATTGGCGATCGCCAGGCGTAATCGCGTTAGCCGCTAGGGCAACTATGAAAGCCACACCTCCAATCACCATCCAAGATTTAATCATGCCCCTTATCCTTTACAAGCGCTATCTATCGCTTAAATATCACTCTTTATAGTGTTATTTTGTCAATTTAACTGCTAAACACTCATCATCCTTGAGTTTGATAACTTCTTATCGTTTGGCAGGATTTTAAATTATGGGCATTGGAAGTGCTGACTGTAATTAGTGCTCAGTTCGATAAACCTCTCCCCAAACCCTCTCCGACACGGAGAGGGGCAGAAATATTCTTTCTTCATTGACAACGAGAAAATGATGGTTTCAAAGCCTCTCCCCCACAGGGAGAGAGGAATGGAAGCGGGGTTTTTTAGATTCGTCGAATTCACGTTAATTAGTACTCAGTTAGGAATTCTCCTCCTTGCCCCTTTGCCCTTCATCTGCCCATTTATTCCCCAAGATTACAAGGCGATTCTCTCTAAAGATGGGGGTATAAGGTAAACGGGGGAAATATTCTGAGCAATAGGGGGATAAGGAATGAATCAATTCAAAATTCAAAATTCAAAATTCAAAACAGCCAGACACTTTGGGTGGGGTTTCTACCTAGCTTGGGAAACAAGGATTTTTTCGCGCCACTTGCGGGCGAGGTTTTAAACCTAGCTTTTTTTCATAAAACTCAACGGTAATTGATATGCAAACTGAATCGGAAATGCGTTCGTCGAAGACGTTGGCGCAGCCATCGCTAGCACCAGAAACTAGAGGAATTGGTAATACTATTCGCCTTACAGGCTGGATTACTTTCTGGCTCCAATTGGCAATTGGAGTAGTTTCTGTCTTTGCTTTGTTGTTTGCCTTGACTGGTCGTGGCTTGGTTCAGCAACAGAATACTGGTCTTGGAATTGGCATATTTTGGGCTGTATGCGGAATTGTAGTCTTGTTATTCAGTCTTTATTGGGATTTTCGTTATACTCGCATAGGCAAAGCTCTAGAAAATCGTAATTCAGCTTTACATCCGAGTAAGCCAGATACAACTGGAATCCTCCGTCTGGGGATAATTATCAGTTTAGTGGGAATATTATTAACTTTGTTAGGTGCTGGCTCAACCGTATTAGTACTAGTGGCAAAATCTATATCCCAACCTCCAGGAGTTGCAATCACCGACCCCTACAGGATTATTCGACCCATGGATGTTTTTGTGGCTGTGGCAGACATCACTGGAATTGCTGCTCATTATGTGGGTACTGTCGCTTCGTTATGGTTGCTGGAGCGAGTTCATCAACACTAGCACTGCTTTGAGTACTTCATAATTCCTAATTTTGAACTCCATTAATGAGGCTTTGAACTCCATTAACGAGTATTTGAACACCATTAATGAAGCTTTGAACACCATTAATGAGGCTTTGAATACCATTAACGAGTATTTGAACTCCATTAATGAAGCTTTGAACACCATTAACGAGTATTTGAACTCCATTAATGAAGCTTTGAACACCATTAACGAGTATTTGAACTTCATTAATGAGGCTTTGAACTCGATTAATGAGTATTTAATAATCGTTAACGAGGATCGCAATCTTAAAAGAGAGAGGGAGAGGCGAAACGATAGTATTAAAACTTTTACAGGTTACTGCCAAGGACGGAAGAATATTAGTATAAAATCTTTCGGAGACTAGCAAAGCGCTGCGTCCCTAATATCTGTTGTTAATAAGACGATTGGTTGACAAAAGTCGCTCTCAAGTGAAAAAGCCTGATTTCCAAACCTGTAGAAACCCAATTAATCGCGTCTCGACTCACCACTCCCAATACCGTTCAGTTAAGGAATTTCTTTGTTGAGGCAGGCAGGGGGAGAGAAGAATTACTCAACAATAACCGTCTTTGCTGCTCTACCTCCCCTGCTTATCCGAACCCTATTGTCACCACTCCCTGCTTATTGCGCTGCGCTTCTCTGTGAGACGCTTCTCTATGAGAGGCTTTGCCAACGCGAACGCACACCACGGCGAACACTACAAACCTTTAATTATTTACACCGTTCTACTTAAGTTAAAAAATTAAATCTGATTAAATTGTCACCATAGCATTCCTTTAGATGTCTTAAAGTTGCGACTTTAAGACAAATTCATTTATTACCTATGATAGTTACTAATACTTACCTCAATCAGCGAAAGTAGTGGGAGCGATGGGTGAGGTAAATATACTTAGTAATTGAGGTTCAAAGCATGGACTCAACAGGTAAGGTTCAAATTGTGGACTCATCCTGGTATCTTCCACTACCGTTGAAAGAGTATGCAATGAGCCGAGTGACTGTCTACTTTTATAGCGACGGATGGGTTCCAATTAAATATTGTTCTTTGCAAAAAGCAATTTTGTTGTCCGACAAAGCAAAACTAGAAGGTAAAGAAATTTTAGTATTTCCTCCTGATTTAGACCCTAATAACTTCTCAAACTCTTTTAATTAAAATGCATCTAGGTCAATCATTATTGAAAATAATTTGCAATCAATGAATGGACTATACAGGCGTACACAGGTACGCCTTTAATTATAAATGCTATTAAAAATTGATGCTAAGTTGAAAGCCAAAAGTTTTGTTTTTGTTTAGCAATTGGTGATGTTTTTTAAATGGCTTTCCGCCATTCTTCGCGGCTATTGGCGCAGAAAGTAGGGAATTCGTTCTTCAGTTTAGATAGACCAATATTGTCACTTTTGATTTGATTTGTTTCTGTATTTTGCTGCATTTGCTTTGCGTTAAAATTGATACATTATTAGTTGCTAGATATAAGATTTGTTCCAAACATGACTCAAATACCTGAACTAGAATCGCTGACTGAAGAAAGTCTTAGCCGTGGTTTAATGGTGCTTGCCAATCTTGACAGTGATTTGGCTCAGATTTTAGAAACACTGGGGCCTCCACCAATTTGGTCAAGAGAGCCGGGTTTTGCAACACTTGTGTGCATAATTCTGGAACAACAAGTTTCCTTAGCAGCTGCAAAGGCTGTATTCACACGTTTATCTGGGGTTGTTGTAACGCTGACGCCAGAAAATTTTCTCACATTGGATGATGCTCAATTAAGAGGGATTGGATTCAGTCGCCAAAAAATTTTATACTGTCGTGGGTTGGCGGATGCGATCGCCAGTGGTCAGCTTGACCTAAGTAAGCTCTCAAAAATGGACGAAACTGCTATCAGAACTCAATTAAAGCGTCTCAAAGGCATCGGAGATTGGACAGTTGATATTTATTTACTCATGGCACTGCAACGTCCTGATGTCTTTCCCAAAGGCGATTTAGGATTAGCGATCGCTTTACAAAAGCTGAAAAACTTGGGGACACGTCCAACACCGGCACAACTCGAAGCAATGACCCAGCACTGGCGACCTTGGCGAGCGATCGCTGCAAGACTTCTGTGGCACTACTACCTAAATAATGCCAATAGTAATAGCCTGATGCGCCTCTAAATTGTACATTTTTTTTCTGAAGTATAGTCCTTTGTCTTTTGTCAATTGTTATTTGTTAGTTAACAATGACAAATGACCAATGACTAATGACAATTGACAGTTTGTTTTATCAATATAATCAAATGGTAGAAAATCAATTAAACTTAACACAAGAAAAATCTAATAAACCTTCAAATATTCTGCCAATTATAATAGTTATAAGCGCATTATTAGCTTTATCTACAACAGCAATATTTATTAAAATTGCTGTTAGCCAGATGAGCGCTGTTGCTACATTATTTAATCGCTTATGGATAGCAACTATTATTTTTGGATTATGGAGTGGAATTAACCAAGCACGTACTCAAATTAAAGATGATAAACCGATTTTACTAAAGCAGCGTTATCCAATTAAAGAGATAGCGTTCTTAATAGCAGTGGGTTTAGTTCATGTATTAGGTCGATTATCTTGGACTTGGTCCCTAACTCAAACTGGTGCTGCTAATGCTAATGCCTTAGGTAGTCTGAATCCGCTATTTACTACATTAGGAGGATGGTTATTTTTTGGCCAAATTTTTGGGCGCAAATTTATTATCGGTTTGATTTTGGCTGTAGTGGGCGCGATCGCTGTTGGATTTGAAGATTTATTACGCTCTAATAATAATATTACAGGTGATGTTGTTGCCGTCATCTCATCGGTTTTTTATGCAGCAAACTTTTTACTTATCGAGCAGATTCGTAATAAATTTTCAATTCTCACCATACTCGTGTGGCGTTGTGCGATCGCAACTTCATTGATGATACCAGTGGTGCTAATCTTTGAAAAACAAGTTTTCCCAGTTACTTTATCGGGGTGGTTGGTAGTATTTGCGCTAGGTGCTATTTCTGAAGCCTTGGGTCATGGGCTAATTGTATACAGCCTGAAAACTTTTTCTTCGGGATTCATCTCATTACTATTGTTACTCAATCCAGTGATTGTTGCGATTCTTGCTTGGATACTTTTTTCGGAAAATTTGAGTATTTTTAACTTGCTAGGGCTGGCTTTAATTTTAGGAGGTATTTATCTAGCGACTTCTAACAAAGAATCGATTCAATCTAGCGTTAACAATACCATGCAAGATTCCACGCGCTCGTCTACTACTAATTAATTCATAATCCCTGCCATGTGATTTTTAACGATCTTGAGACTTCTTACCAAATTTCGCTGATGCATCAATCAAATGTACTAGGGGTACAGGGTTATACCCCCTAATATCTATATCTTTAGACATAGATATACCACAGCAGTTTTTGTTTGTAGGAATTATAAATTTACAAATTTTGAGACAGTAAATTTCTGGAAACTAAATTATCTCATTTGTAGAAAATATTAGTTGATGCTACAAAGCTGAAAAGGAATTTATGATTAGTCGAACTTTGGACTTGATTTTTATCGATAGCTTCGCCTTTATGATTAACAAAACACTAGGTTTAATACTTAGTACTAAAATTTGCAACTACTCATGGGAAGGAAAAGGCGAAGAGTTGTCGCAAAAAGAACAGGTAGATACTGAGCATCTACCCCAAGTTTTGATATCACAAGACGTTGAACACGGACATCAAAACTGAATCGATAGATGAATAACCAGATAAATCACCAAACTTTAGATTTTAAATTTTGGATTTTGGATTAAAACTTCAAAATCCAAAATTTCAAAAGGTGTGAGAGCAAGCTAATTTATACTCGCTCTGCAAGAAGCAAGCTACGTCTAAAATTGTTAGTTAACACATAGAGTATATTTCAAGTTGGTGAAGTACGCAAAGATTCATCCCAAAGCCAACTATAAACGCTGTTTGACTTCTGAATTCTGCCGTAGTTTTTAGTCATTTCTAAAACTGTTTTGTCATAAAAATCATTTGCTGCTTTCATCGAATTTTAGGTAGTCATTACTAATCTCCAAAGCACAAGATTTAGTAATCAAACTAAACCTGAACGCAATGCAACTACCGCTGCTTGTACGCGGTCGTCCACTGCTAATTTATTCATAATCCCTCGGACGTGAGTTTTGACGGTGTTCGGACTGAGATAGAGTTTTTGTGCAATCTCTGGGTTGCTCAATCCGTCTACCATAAGTTTCAATACTTCTAATTCACGCCCAGATAAGTTAGCGGTGTTGTTGGTGCGTGAGGGTGGTTTGAGATTGTCAATTACTCGTCGGGCAATTTGCGGATCTAGATAAGCTGCACCATCAACTGCGGCAGCGATCGCATTTAACAATCGTTCCACACTTGCACCTTTAATACAATATGCATCAGCGCCACTAGACAGCGCAGCAATAATTTCTGTCTCCGTTTGATGGGATGTCAGCATCACCACATGAGTTGCAGGTAAGGCCGCCTTAATTTGTTGTGTCGCTGCAATGCCATCTAATCGCGGCAATCCAATATCCATAACCACTACATCTGGTTTGAGTTGCAGTGCAGCTTGCACGCCCAAATAGCCATCTTCGGCTTGTCCAACAATTTCTAAATCGGGATGAGCCATTAACGATTGCTCTAACCCCAGTTGCATCATTGGATCGTCTTCGACAATTAATACTTTTAACATAAGTTTCTCATTTGTCCGTTGTCATTTGTCATTTGTCATTTGTCCTTTGTCCTTTGCAAATAACTAATGACCAATGACTAATGACTAATGACAATTTTTTATTCTTCCACCCGATAGCCTAACTCGGCTAAACTCACCCGTGATTGTCGCCATTTTGGCTCGACTTTTACGAATAGTTCTAGGTAGACTTTGCCAGCGATTAATTTTTGGATTTGTTCGCGGGCTGCGCTACCAATTGCTTTAAGCATTGAGCCACCTTTACCAATGAGTATGCCTTTTTGAGAATCACGTTCGACGTTGATCGTAGCAAGTACACGGGTAATAGCAGGAGTTTCTTCTACTTGGTCAATAGCGATCGCTACTGAATGGGGTACTTCTTCACGAGTCAAAAGTATAATTTGTTCTCGGATCAATTCGCCCATAATAAAGCGTTCTGGCTGGTCGGTTACCAAGTCGGGCGGATAATATAATGGCCCAGTTTCTAAATGTTCAATTAATAATTGTTGCAGTTGTGGTAATCCTGCACTCGTCTTGGCAGAAAATTTCACAATTTCCCATTCATGGGACTTGGCCATCTCGGCGTAACTATCATCTAAAAACTGCGAATCGGCGGGTTGTTGGTCGATTTTGTTCAAACCCATAATTACTGGTGTTTTGCTGCGACTGAGCAAATCAGCGATGTAGCGATCGCCTGCTCCACAAGCCACTGCTCCATCTACCACAAACAACACTACATCTACCGATTCAATGGCTATTTTGGCATTTTGTACTAGTACTTGCCCTAGTTGATGGTGCGGCTTATGAATTCCTGGCGTATCTACAAATATTAACTGCGCCTCTGGTGTAGTTAAAATCCCTCGCAAACGGTTACGTGTGGTTTGCGCTACTGGTGATGTGATAGCGATTTTTTGTCCTACCAATTCATTCATCAAAGTAGATTTACCGACATTAGGGCGACCAATAATGCCGATAAAACCTGATTTAAAGCCAGGAGGAGCCTCAGGGATTGTTACTTCTCCTGAAAACGAGAAGGTGTAATTATCAATACTAGTCACCTTTTGCTCCACCTTCATATTTTAGAGTAGGAATAACTTGGTTTTTTCTCGAGCTGAAAACAGACATAGAATCAGCCTAGCATTTTGTGGGATTGCTTTTTTGAAGTTTAATCTACTACTAGCTCCACACTTGTATTTTACAGCTGGGGTCACTTAGTTGTCAGAAGTCAGAATCCAGAATTGCTGAATTTTTTATCAGACTTGGAAACCCCAACTTTATAAATTTGAAGAAAGTCAAGTATCCATATTAGCCTTGATTTTCGACCTATTCTGATGCTTTAGTTCTAAAGTCTCCAGCTTTACTCCTGAATTCTCACTCCTAGCTCCTGAGTTATGAATTATTAAACATAGTTTTGTTTTTAAACACAAAAGCAACATAAAATTACCTTCGCATTTACAGTGAGAGCTTTGTTTAGGTTTAATCTATTACTTACTCACGCTTAAGTTTAATCGGCTAATAGATATATCTGGATCAAAATGTCAACAAAAGATATGGGAGAACCCAAACGCATTGGAATTCTTACAAGTGGAGGAGATTGTTCTGGCTTAAATGCTGTGATTAGAGCTGTAGTAAATTGTGCAGTGAATACTTACGGCTGGGAGGTTCTGGGAATTCGGCAAGCCACTCTCGGATTAATGGCGCGTCCGCCACAATTCACAAACTTGGAAATAGATCAAGTTGATTCGCTGTTAACTGCCGGTGGCACAATGTTGGGAACAACTAATAAAGGCGATCCTTTTGCTTTTCCAATGGCGGATGGAAGTGTATGCGATCGCTCCGAAGAAATCATTGCAGGTTACCATGAACTAGGTTTAGACGCTTTGATTGGTATTGGCGGCGATGGTAGCTTGGCAATTCTCCGCCGCCTCGCACAACAAGGCGGTATTAACTTAGTAGGAATTCCCAAAACCATTGATAATGATATTGGCATTACTGAACATGCCATTGGTTTTGATACGGCGGTGAATATTGCCACAGAAGCATTAGATCGGTTACATTTTACCGCTGCAAGTCATAGCCGAGTCATGATTTTGGAAGTGATGGGGCGTGATGCAGGACATATAGCCATAGCTGCGGGAATTGCAGGCGGAGCAAATGTAATTTTAATTCCAGAAATTCCCTACACAGTTGAACACATTTGCCACAAAATCAAAGAACGCCAAGAGAAAGGTAAAAATTATTGTTTGATTATCGTTTCCGAAGCTGTTCGCACCCAAGATGGCGAAAACGTCACGATTACAAATCGCTTAGGTCAATCTCGATATGGTGGAATTGGTGAATATTTAGCCGATGAAATTATTCAGCACATTGGTGTAGAAACGCGAGTCACCGTTTTAGGACACATTCAACGTGGTGGGACTGCTTCGCCACTGGATAGATTAGTTGCAACAGCCTTTGGCGTAGCAGCAGTTAATCTGATTGCAGAGGGTAAATACGATCGCATGGTAACGTGGCAAAATCGCCAAGTATTAAGCGTACCAATTACAGAAGCGATCGCACAATATAGTGCCGTCGATCCCAATGGTACTTTAGTTAAAACCGCCCGTGGTATGGGTATTTATTTGGGAGATTAGATAGTCGGGCATGGGGCATTGGGCATGGGGCATGGGGCATTAGGAAATAAGTTTGAGCGTTGAGGTTTTGAACTCGAACTTTGAGGTTTTGAGCTTGAGCGTTGAGGTTTTGAGCTTGAGCGTTGAGGTTTTGAACTCGAACTTTGAGGTTTTGAGCTTGAGCGTTGAGGTTTTGAACTCGAACTTTGAGGTTTTGAACTCGAACTTTGAGGTTTTGAGCTTGAACGTTGAGGTTTTGAACTCGAACGTTGAGGTTTTGAGCTTGAACGTTGAGGTTTTGAACTCAAACGTTGAGGTTTTGAACTTGAACGTTGAGGTTTTGAACTGAAACGTTGAGGTTTTGAGCTTGAACGTTGAGGTTTTGAACTCGAACGTTGAACCTTTGAACTCCAACTTTAAGCCTCCTAGCTTCAACTTTCAGTTTTAAATCTCCCTTAGGGACTTCCATGCCCCAATACAGTTGAGTTAAGCTTTTTTCTCTCCCCCTGCCTCAAGAGCTTCCCCTGCTCAAGAACAGCCTGCCTTAACAAATAAATTCGTTAACCCAAGCGTATTGCCCCATGCTCTATGCCCCAATAGATTTAACTGCTAAAACCAGGGATTAAATGCTTCAAGGCACGAGTAGCAACATCGCCATAGCGGAGTTCGCCGCACATAATTTTACCCATGACTTGGGGAGCAGAGGGGTGCTTAATACCAACTTTGTAGCCAATGTTGGAAAATCGATAGAATGCTCTGGCTAATTTTTGCGCCCAAGCCATTTCAGTACCCCACTCTTCGTTAATGGCCTCGCTATATCTTTCTAAAGCGTTGATGTCACCAGCAAGTGCTTCATTAATGCTTGCGGCTGCGAGTAAACCGCTAAAAATTGAAGGACGAATGCCTTCTGCTGTCATCGGGTCGACTAAACAAGCAGCTTCCCCAGCTAAAATCGCATTTTGGGTGTGCAGCTTTTGATTCCCATCCCAAATACAAAGGGGATGACCATATTGCTTGGTGGTTTTGAGGTCTACATTTAATGATTTGGCGTACTCATCCAAAATCTTTTTAAAATCTTGGGGTTGACGACCAATGAAGGTTCCCACACCTATAGAATAACCATCAGCTTTGGGGAAGTTCCAAAGATAGCCGTTTTTGATTAAGCCAAACTCAAAATGAATTGTGGGTTTGTTTTCTGCAATACCAGGAACTTCTGCCTCCAAAGCTCCTGTGAGGAGACGTTTACGTTCTTTGAAACCTAGCCATTTTGCCATCGAGCCTTTGGCACCATCAGCCGCGATTAAATAGCGACCTGTAAATGCGCCGTTAGCTGTGTTAACTTGCCAATAATCGCTTTCAAATTCGATACTAGTTACTTCAGTATTATCTTGGAGTTTAGCTCCTTGTTTTTCGGCTTGCTGGACTAAGAAATAATCAAAAACATCACGCCGCACCATCCAAACTGGTTCTTTTGTAGCGATTTGCGCTTCCACCGGGTCGCCTAGTTTCCAGGTAAAACGAAGCAAGTCTGCTTTTAAAGAAATTGCTGGGGTAAAATCAAAATCAAACCATTGAGCGATCGCTGGAGATACACCACCACCACAAGGTTTATATCTTGGCAGGGATTCTTTTTCTAAAACTAATACTGAGCGCCCCTGCTTGGCTAAATGATATGCAGCTGTCCCACCAGCTGGCCCAGCACCGACAATGATGCAATCGTACATAATGGCTGAAATTTTGCTTCTCAATTAGTTTAAGCTAACGCGCCTACAAATAAGCTAATAATCATTTAAATTGCATCAGAGCGTTTCCCCTTCTTTGCGTCCCCGCGTCTTTCTAAGGCTAAGGATTATGCAACTTAAAGGCAGATTAGCTTACCTTCGCTATTGAGCATTGGGCATTGATGTATGTTGGATGAGTCACCAAACCCAACATGCTTGCGATCGCACCAGATAATAAAGAAAATTGACATAATTTAGCTATTCTACCGCAGGCGGATCGAAAATTTTCATAGCACGAATAATATCAAATAAATCTATGAAAATAGGATTAAAACAATTACTACAGGAAAAACGGGCAGAAATCCTCAACATTGCTGCTAAACATGGAGCTTATAACCTCCGCGTTTTTGGTAGTGTAGCTAGAGGAGAAGAAACAGAAACCAGTGATATTGATTTTTTAGTTGATTATGATTTAGAGAAAATTTCTCCTTGGTTTCCTGGTGGGTTGATTTTAGATTTAGAGAATCTGTTACATCGTAAAGTCGATGTTGTTACAACTAAATCACTACATTATTTAATTCGAGACAAAGTTTTTCATGAGGCTATCTCGTTATGAAAGATAGTCGAGTTTATTTGATTCACATTCGAGATTGTATCACCAGAATTAAGCAATATACAGGTGAAGGTAAAGAAGTCTTTTTTCAAGATATAAAAACCCAAGATGCAGTATTAAGAAATCTTCAGGTAATGTGTGAATCTGTGCAGAAGTTACCAAATAATTGGAAAAATTCATATCCGGAAATAGAATGGAGTAATATAGCTGGTTTTCGGAATAGATTAACTCATGAATATCTCAATGTAGATCTTGATATTGTTTGGAGTGTGATTGAAAGGTATTTGCCAGATTTAGAAATAACAATTGACGCAATAGCACAAGAGTATTGGGATATGTAAATAGTAATAAATGTAGGTTGGGTTGAGGAACGAAACCCAACATTAGCCTTGAGTATTGCGATTAAAATGTTGGGTTGCGCTGCGTTTAACCCAACCTACTAGCTGTAAGACAAAGGCTGAAGAATTTATCCCATTCTTCAGCCTTTATGCTTTAGACCTCAGACTTTAAACAGTTGTGATGTCTTTTTCTTTTTCTGCCAACGATGCATCTATTTTGGCAATATACTCATTCGTCAGTTTTTGCAAGCTGTCTTGTTGGTCTTTTGATTCATCTTTGGAGATTTCAGAGGCTTTCTCTTGTTTGCGAATCGAGTCTAGGGCATCGCGACGGATGTTACGAATGGCAACACGACCTTCTTCAGCATACTTAGCGGCCATTTTGACAAATTCTTTACGGCGATCGCTGGTCAAAGGCGGAATATTCAGCCGAATAACAGTACCATCGTTACTGGGAGTTAAACCTACATCCGAAAGAGAAATTGCTTTCTCAATGATGTTTAAAGTGTTGCGCTCGTAAGGTTGAATCAGAATTGTCGAGGCATCTGGCGTGCTAATGTTTGCCACTGATTTTAGGGGTGTAGGCGAACCGTAGTAGTCCACCAAGACTTTATCTAGTAAACTCGCATTGGCGCGGCCAGTGCGAATTGTGTTAAAAGCTCGTTGAGTTGACTCAACGGTTTTTTGCATCGTACTCTCAGCTTCAGCTAATTTCACAAGAACCTCCCACAAGGGTGCCGATGGTTTCTCCCATGACTGCTCGGTGGATGTTACCTCGCACCGTTAGGTCAAATACCAAAATTGGGATATTATTTTCTTTACACAAGGCAATCGCAGTACTATCCATTACCCGCAAATCATGAGCCAAAACGTGAGCGTAGGTGAGGGTGTTGTAACGCTTGGCGTTAGGATGAATATGAGGATCGGCATCGTATATTCCGTCTACCTTGGTGGCTTTAAAAATCACTTCGGCATCAATTTCTGCGGCTCTTAATGCCGCAGTGGTGTCTGTGGTAAAAAAGGGATTTCCAGAACCAGCACCAAAAATTACCACCCGTCCTTTTTCAAGATGACGGATGGCACGACGACGAATATACGGTTCCGCTAATTCTTGCATAGCGATCGCAGTTTGCACACGCGTTTGCACTCCTATTCGCTCCAGCGAATCTTGCAGCGTCATGGCGTTCATTACCGTGGCAATCATTCCTATGTAGTCAGCGGTTGCCCTATCCATCCCCGCCGATGCTGCTTTAACGCCACGAAAAATATTGCCGCCGCCAACAACGATGGCGATTTGAGTCCCAGTGGCTACCACCTCTTCTACTTCCTGGGCTATTTCTTTCACCACTTCTGGATCAATACCATAGCCCATGTTACCCATTAAAGCTTCACCGCTCAGTTTGAGTAAAACCCGTCGGTAATTCGTTCCCATGAAGTTACGCTTTATCAAAAAAGTTGCAATTGCCTCCAATTTAAGATAGCAGTTACAGGGACTATCTATGTCTAGTTACGCCAAATCAATGTAGTACCTATTGGCTCTGTTTGTGGTATATCTATTTCTTGACCTGCAAACAAACAGGCGATGGCAGTTTTCAAATAATGCTCTCCCACAGATGATGGATCTTGGGGGCGATCGTCAATTTGACCTTTGTAGCGTACTATGCCTGTACTATCTATCAAAAATGCCATTGGTGTTTTTGTAGCGCCAAAACTGCGGGTCACATCTTGGGTTGGGTCCCACAAATAAGGGAAGTTCAACTCGTGACCCTGGGCAAAAACTTTCATATTTTCAAAGGTTGACCCTGAGTCGCTACCATTCATGCCAATTAGTGTAAAGCTTTGTCGAGCAAATTCGGCTTGAATGTTTTTGAGTCTGTCTAAATACAAATTTACATAAGGACAGTGGTTACATATAAAAACGACGCCGACTGCACCGAACTTCTCAAGATAACGGCTAAGATGGTGTACTTGACCATCAATTCCTGGAAGTTCAAAATCTGGTGCGTAGCTGCCGATCGGAGTATCAATTGTTTCTAGTATATTCATCTTATCTGGCTCGCAGGACTAGGAACAAGAAAAATATTGTTAAATTCAGCGTCAGTTTCCAGTTGCAAACCACCCCTTAGCCGATGCCTCATGTCCAACAATTTTATAAATCAAGTTGGCGATCGTAAATTGTGAAACTACTGAATCTAGCACTGATGTTAATTCCATCACATGTATTATCGTATCCTGGCTGTATATGTTACTTAGCAACGAATAAGTAATGTTACTAGATATAAAGCAAGTATTAGAAGTAGCATGGTTATGGAAGCTCAAGGATAGCATCACAGTATAAATGTGTGCCAACATGGCGAGAATTTGAGTCAGATGACAGAAACTCTGGTTCCTAATACTGACATAATCTAATTTGTGAGTAAATTAGCTCTATCAACAATATGAACACTACCTTGCTAAATAAAACTATTAGCATAACGCTAGTATTAAATGCCTAGAAGCTCTCGTGTTGTATGTCTAAGTTATCACCTGAGCAAATAATTTAGTTTGAAAATCTGATAAATTTTACGCAAAATCACAATAATTTTGCTTGAGTTGACTGCTGAAAATCTTATACCCTTATCTTCAAAAAATTTCCTATGACAACCTCAAGTTCAAAAACAGCGCTTACATCTACAAAAACCTGGATTTGGCAAGGTTTTCCTATCTGCTATCAAACCCAAGGAACCACTGGGCCAGCTGTTGTTCTGGTGCATGGATTTGGGGCTTCTTGGTGGCACTGGCGAAAAAATATTCCTGTATTAGCAGAGAATTGCCGTGTTTATGCGATTGATTTGATTGGTTTTGGCGCTTCAGCTAAACCCGAACCTGGTGAAAAAATTGCCTATACGCTAGAAACTTGGGGACAACAAGTAGCAGATTTTTGCCGTGAAGTAGTTGGTGAGCCAGCTTTTTTAGTTGGAAATTCCATTGGCTGTATTGTAGCCATGCAAGCAGCGGTGAGTCAGCCAGATATTGCTTTGGGAGTTGCTTTGCTTAACTGTTCTCTGCGGTTGTTGCACGATCGCAAACGAGAAACTTTACCTTGGATTCGTCGTGCAGGAGCGCCTTTACTGCAACGGGTATTATCTATTAAACCAGTTGGCGAGTTCTTTTTCAATCAAGTCGCCAAACCAAAAACAGTCCGGAAAATTCTACTCAAAGCCTATGCCAATGCAGAAGTAGTGACAGATGAATTGGTGGATATTCTAACTTCCCCCGCCAGCGATCCTGGTGCTGTGGCTGTGTTTCTTGCATTTACTTCTTATTCCACAGGGCCTTTACCAGAAGACCTTTTACCGTTGTTACCTTGTCCGGCAATTATTTTATGGGGAGCAGCCGATCCGTGGGAACCTATTAAATTAGGTAGAGAATTAGCTAACTTTCCCCAAGTACAAAAGTTTATTCCTTTAGAAGGAGTGGGGCATTGTCCACAAGATGAAGCGCCAGAGTTAGTTAATCCGATTTTGATTGATTGGATATGGGAGCGATCGCAGTTAATAGACTCGGCAAAATTAGAGTCATAATTTGTACCCAGCCACTCCCAAAATATTCAGAATCATAAATTTGGTGTAAGTAAGTCGGCGCGAAAAAACTAAACTATGTAAAGATAAGTAAATACTGAGA